>NZ_JBGMOE010000103.1:0-81771 GCF_041424195.1 Tardiphaga sp.
CCTTGCACTTCAGGATGCGGCCGGGCTGGCCACCGCCGGAGTCGTTGCCGGCGCGGGGCACGGCATCGCCGAACGGAATGCCTTCGCCGAACTGGCTGTATTCCTTGAGCGGGCCATGGGCGAGGCGCTGCTGGTCGCGCAGCTTGACGCGCGCAAGATTCAGCACGCCGTCCTGCATCGCGGCGGTGACCTTCTGACCCTTGCCGGTCTGCGTGCGCTGATAGAGCGCAGTGACGATGCCGAGGGCGAGATGCAGGCCGGTGCCGCTGTCGCCGATCTGTGCGCCGGTGACAAGCGGCAGGCCATCGCGGAAGCCGGTGGTGGACGCCGCGCCGCCGGTGCACTGCGCGACGTTCTCATAGACCTTGCAGTCCTCATAGGGGCCGGGACCGAAGCCCTTGATGGAGGCAACGATCATCTTCGGGTTGATCTGCTGGATCTTCTCGAACGGGAAGCCCATGCGATCAAGCACGCCCGGTCCGAAGTTCTCGACCAGCACGTCGCACTCTTTCATCAGCGCGGTGAGGACTTCCTTGCCCTTCGGGTTCTTGGTGTCGAGGGTGATCGAACGCTTGTTGTGGTTCAGCATGGTGAAATACAGGCTGTCCACATTCGGCACGTCCTGCAGCTGGCCGCGGGTGATGTCGCCGACGCCGGGGCGTTCGACCTTGATCACGTCGGCGCCGAACCATGCCAGCAACTGCGTGCAGGTCGGGCCAGATTGAACGTGGGTGAAATCCAGAATGCGAACGCCTTTGAGCGCCTGTGTCATTGTTTTTGCTCCCGTAACTAGTTTTGCCGCCTCGGCACATGAGAAAAGGAGACGGGGTCTCGCGACCCCGCCTGATGCGGTGTTATTTCTTCTTGCTGAGCACGCTCTGCGGATTGAGGTTACCGATACGGCCGCTCTCGCTGCCGGCCGCCGGATCGATCACCGCATTGATGAGCGTCGGCTTGCCGGAATCCATCGCCGCATTCACGGCGCGCTTGAGTTCGTCGGGCGAGGTCGCATTCACGCCAACGCCGCCGAAGGCTTCCATCATCTTGTCGTAGCGCGAGCCCTTGACGAAGACGGTGGGCGCAACGTCCGGCCCGCCGGTCGGATTGACGTCAGTGCCGCGATAGATGCCGTCATTGTTGAACACGACGATACAGACCGGCAGATTGTAGCGGCAGATGGTCTCCACCTCCATGCCGGAGAAACCGAAGGCGCTGTCGCCTTCGATCGCCAGTACCGGCTTGCCGGTCTCGACCGCAGCAGCGATGCAATAGCCCATGCCGATGCCCATGATGCCCCAGGTGCCGACATCGATGCGCTTGCGCGGCTGATACATGTCGACGATGCCGCGGGCGAGATCGAGGGTGTTGGCGCCTTCATTGACGAGCATTGCGTCCGGCCGTTCGGCGATGATAGTGCGGAGAACGCCGAGCGCGCCGTGGTAATCCATCGGCGAGTTATTGTTCATCAGCTTCGGTGCCATCTTCGCGATGTTCTCGTCGCGCTTCGTGGTGACTGCTGATGTCCAGTCGGACGATGCCTTCTGCCAGCTCTTGCCCATGCCATCGAGCAAAGCAGTAACGCAGGAGCCGATATCGCCGACGACGGGAGCAACGATCTCGACGTTGGAATCCATTTCCTTCGGCTCGATGTCGATCTGGATGAACTTCTTGGGCGCGCTGCCCCAGGCCTTGCCCTTGCCGTGCGACAGCAGCCAGTTGAGGCGTGCGCCGATCAGCATGACGACGTCCGAGTCCTTCAGCACGGTGGAGCGCGCAGCGCCCGCGCACTGCGGATGCGTGTCAGGGAGGAGTCCCTTGGCCATGCTCATGGGCAGGAACGGAATGCCGGATGTCTCGACGAGTGCCTTCACGGCATCGTCGGCCTGCGCATAGGCTGCACCCTTGCCGAGGATGATCAGGGGCTTCTTTGCAGATTTCAGCACGTCGAGGGCGCGCTTGATCGAATCCGGGGCAGGGATCTGCGCCGGTGCGGCGTCGATCACCTTGACGAGCGACTTCTTGCCGGCTTCGGCGTTCATCACCTGACCGAACAGCTTGGCCGGCAGATCGAGATAGACGCCGCCGGGACGGCCGGACACCGCGGCGCGGATCGCGCGCGCAAGGCCGATGCCGATGTCGGCCGCATGCAGCACGCGGAACGCGGCCTTACAAAGCGGCTTGGCGATCGCGAGCTGATCCATTTCCTCATAGTCGCCCTGCTGCAGGTCGACGATTTCGCGCTCGGACGAGCCGGAGATCAGGATCATCGGGAAGCAGTTGGTGGTGGCGTGGGCCAGCGCCGTGAGGCCGTTGAGAAAGCCGGGAGCCGACACGGTCAAACAGACACCTGGCTTCTTGGTGAGATAGCCGGCGATCGATGCGGCATAGCCGGCGGCCTGTTCGTGACGGAACGACAGCACCCGGATGCCCTCGGCCTGCGCCATGCGGCCGAAGTCGGTAATCGGAATGCCCGGCACGCCATAGATCGTGTTGAGGCCATTGAGCTTGAGGGCATCGATGATCAGATGGAAGCCATCGGTCAGCTCCTGCTCGGCGGCTGCGTGGGTATCGATGCTCTGGACTACTGCGGACATCCCGCTCTCCCTGACTTTTCTTGTGACGGTTGGTCGTTGCTCAATTGGACGTGGTGCGGAGTGGTGAACCGTCGTTAGACGGCGCCTAGGTAAACAGTTCCTGGCCGTGGGCTTCGACATAAGCAGCCAGACCCAGGGTGTGATCGCGCGCGCGCTTTTCCGCGAGCTCGGTGTTGCGCTCCTCGAGCGCTTCGATGATAGCCAGATGCTCGGGCAGGGACGTCGCGGTACGATCCGTGCGTCCGATCGTGAGCTGACGATAGCCGCGCACATGCAGCAGGATATCGTTGGTCATATCGACCAGCACCGGCGACTCGCTGAGCGAGATCAGCGCCTGGTGGAAAGCGATATTGGCCTTCGAATATTCCTCGACGTGGTCCTGTGGCAGACGGTCCTTGTTGAAGTCCTTGAAAAAGTCGCGCAGCGCCGAGATATCTTTTTTGCGCGCGGTGGTCGTAATCAGACGTGCGGCCATGCTTTCCAGCGCCGCCCAGGCGCGGATCATGTCGACGATTTCGACCTTGGTCTTTCTGACAACGACGATGCCGCGGCGTGGCACGGTCTTTACGAAGCCATCCTGCTCCAGCATGGCAATGGCTTCGCGGATCGGCGTGCGGCTGACGCCCAATCGTTCCGACAAAGCGCGCTCGTCGAGCATCACCGGATCGGGTGAGGTGTAGATGTCCATCTTGAGAATGGCTTCTTTCAAGGCTTCATAGGCCTTGGTCTTGAAGCTGGTCTCCGGTGCAATCCGAACGATCGCGATATCGGCTTCAGACATGACGGACGGCGCCTTGGGTTGTTTTTGCGTGGGCATGAATCATCTCCAGTCGAGACGTCCTACCACAGAAATAACATCGAGAATTTTTGGCATACCAGATGCCACCGTGTCAAGATGACAGCTATTTCAGCAATTTTGCGCTGCAACGCGCCTTGACAATCAAGTTTCTGGCATACCAAATGCCATCAATCCGTCTATTGGAAAAGACGTGAAGGAGGAAGCCATGTCCCAATCGAATCTTGCCGTCAAAGAAGCTGCACCATCGGCGAAACAGGCCGTCCGCAAAGTTCTCGATGCGGTCAAAGCCGACAAGCGCACCAGCCTGACCGCCCCCGAGGGCAAGCTTGTGTGTGACGCATACGGCATTCCCGTGCCGAAAGAAGGCGTGGCCACCTCAGCCGCTGATGCTGCCAAGATGGCAAGCAGCATGGGCTTCCCGGTCGTCATGAAGATCGTCTCGCCGGACATTCTCCACAAGACCGAAGCGGGCGGCGTCATCGTCGGTGTGAAGACCGCTGAAGACGCGCAGAAAGCTTACGACACCATTTTGGCCAATGCCAAGAAGTACAAGGCCGATGCCAAGATAGAAGGTATCCAGGTTCAGCAGATGCTGATGGGCGGCACCGAAGTGATCATCGGCTCGATCACCGACGGTTCGTTCGGCAAGCTGGTGGCCTTTGGCCTCGGCGGCGTGCTGGTCGAAGTGCTGAAGGATGTCACCTTCCGTCTCGCGCCCGCCACCAATGAAGACGCGCTGTCGATGCTCGACGGCATTCAGGCCGCCGAGATGCTTCATGGCGTGCGCGGCGGCGATCCCGCCAACCGCGAGGCGCTGGCCGACATCATCGTCAAGGTATCGCAGCTCGTCAGCGACTTCCCCGAAATGGTCGAACTCGACCTCAACCCGGTGTTCGCCACCAAGAAGGACGCCATCGCCGCCGACGTGCGCATCGTCGTCGATTTCGACTACAAGCCGCGCCCGGCGCCGCGCTCCAACGCCGAAATCGTCACGGCGATGAACCGCATCATGATGCCGAAGGCCGTCGCCGTGATCGGCGCCTCCGCCGAAGATGGCAAGATCGGCAATTCGGTGATGAAGAACCTCATCAACGGCGGCTACAAGGGCGACATCTATCCGATCCATCCGAAGGCCGAAGAGATCATGGGCCGCAAGGCCTATAAGAGCGTCAAGGACGTGCCGGGCGTGATCGACACCGCGGTGTTCGCGATCCCCGCCAAGTTCGTCGCCGGTGCCCTGATCGAGTGCGGCGAGAAGAAGATCCCAGGCGCGGTGCTGATTCCGTCGGGTTTCGCCGAAGCCAACGAGCCCGCGCTTCAGGAAGAGATCGTCGAGATCGGCAAGAAATACGACGTCCGTCTGATGGGGCCGAACATCTATGGCTTCTATTATACGCCGGCCAATCTCTGCGCGACTTTCTGTACAGCCTATGACGTGAAGGGTTCGGCGGCATTGTCGTCGCAGTCCGGCGGCATCGGCATGGCGATCATCGGCTTCTCGCGCTCGGCCAAGATGGGCGTGTCGGCCATCGTCGGTCTCGGCAACAAGTCGGATATCGACGAGGATGATCTGCTCGCCTTCTTCGAGCAGGACCCGAACACCACGATCATCGCGCAGCACTGCGAGGATCTGAAGGACGGTCGTGCCTTCGCGGAAGCTGCCAAGCGCGTTTCCAAGAAGAAGCCGGTCGTCGTGCTCAAGGCCGGCCGCACCTCGGCCGGCGCCAAGGCGGCCTCGTCGCATACCGGTGCGCTTGCCGGTAACGACAAGATCTATGAGGACGTGCTGAAGCAGTCGGGTGTCATTCGTGCCCGCTCGCTGCGCCAGCTGCTCGAATTCGCGCGTGGCATCCCGGTGCTGCCAACGCCGAAGGGTGAGAACGTGCTGATCATCACCGGTGCCGGTGGGTCGGGCGTGCTGCTCTCCGACGCAGTGGTCGATAACGGCATGTCGTTGATGGCGATGCCGCCGGATCTGGATGCGGCGTTCCGCAAGTTCATTCCGCCGTTTGGTGCCGCCGGCAATCCGGTCGACATCACCGGTGGCGAACCGCCGATCACCTATGTCAACACCGTGAAGCTTGGTCTCACCGATGATCGCATCCACTCGCTGATCCTCGGCTACTGGCACACCATCGTGACGCCGCCGATGGTGTTCGCGCGCAACATGGTCGAGATCAAGAACGAGATGAAGGCCAAGGGCATCGAGAAGCCGATGGTTGCTTCGCTCGCGGGCGACGTGGAAGTCGAGGAGGCCGCCGAATATCTCTACCAGAACGGCATTCCGGCTTACGCCTATTCGACCGAATTGCCGGTCGAGGTGCTCGGCGCCAAGTACAAGTGGGCACGCGGAGCGGGGCTGCTGTAAGCGGCGTTCCGATACGCAAAAACAAAGCGCCGTCCGGGAAACCGGGCGGCGCTTTTTTTGCGTTTGGAGTTTTGGATTAGACGATCACCGGCTGTTCGGCGACGCCCTCGCGGCCGAAGATGCGCAGATAGCGTTCGATTTCCGCAGGGCTGCTGCCTGTCGTCTTGGCGGGATTGTCCGACAGCTTCACAGCCGAGCGACCGTTGGCATAGGTGACCTTGCAGACCAGGCTGATCGGGTCGAGCGAGTCGAGCCCGCGCGGATGGGCGCCACGGAAGTCGTTGGTGGCCATGGTGCCCCAGCCGAAGCTCTCGCGGATGCGTCCGCGAAAGCGCTGATGCAGGTCGATCATCAGGTCGACTTCGAGGCCGTCGCTGAACATTGCGCGCTTCTTGCATGGATCCTCGCCGCGCATGGCATACCAGGCGATCACTTCTTCGCCTGCCGCAACCGGCTCCTTGCTGTCCATGCGCATGCCGGTCCATTTCGAGGCCCAGGGCGGTGCGTCGCGCAGGAACTGCGTCATGCCGAATGTATCGGGCAGGATGATCAAGAGCTCGCCGTCATAGACCTCCTGCCATTTCGCCAGCACGTCATATTGTGCGGTCTTCAACTGTTCGTCGTTTTCGGCGAGACAGGCGAAGACCATCGGCAGTTCATGCGAATTGGTGCCGATGGCCTCGAATGAATGCTTGAAGGCGAGCAGGGCATTGGAGGTGCCGACGAAGCTGCGGCCAAGTTCGTTGGCCATCGCATCCGTCACCCATTCCTGCCACAGGAAGCCGTGACGGCGGCGGGTACCGAACTCCGCGAGCCGCATATCCGGATAGGATTTCAGCTTCTTGATCTTGTTCCAGATCTTGGTCTTGGTCTGGGCGTAGAGGATATCCAGCTCGAACTTGTCCAGCGTGGCCATGGCGATCCGCGACCGTAACTCGCTGACGATGGCGAGGGCGTAGATCTCCCACATCGTGACTTCGGCCCAGTCACCTTCGAAGGTGAGGACATATTGACCATCGATGGTCTCAAGCTTGTAGTCGGGCAACCTGAAGCTGCGCAGATATTCGATATATTCGGGACGAAAGATGTCGCGGCGTCCGTAGAAGCGGTTGCCAGCCAGCCAGATCAGTTCGTTCTCCCGGAATGAAAGCGTGCGGGCATGATCGAGCTGGGCGCGCAGCACCGCTTCCGGAATGATCTCGGCGAGGCGGACGGTCTTGGTCCGGTTGATCAGGCCGAAGGTCACAGGCACCTTCGGATAAAGCATCCAGATGAACTGGTGCATCAGGAATTTGTAGAAGTCGGTGTCCAGCAGCGACCGGATGATGGGATCAAGCCGGTAGTTGTGATTGTGGACCCGGGTGGCGAAATCCATCATGGCAGCGCCACTCCTGGTAACGTGCCTGATCCAGGCACTCCTCGTAAAGTGCCGCCATGCGGCACCTGCACCGAAGCGGCAGGGGCCACATCGCTGACGCTGTCTTTGCAGCAGTTCATCAAATTGGCGTATCCGCCGGGTTTATCGATGTCAACGCAAGCGCTGAACGGCGCTTTCACAATCAGGATTGTCGCGGCAGCCCGGCGTTTGTCGATCTGCTTCTGGCCCTGATCCTGCATCTGCGGGCATTGCGCAGAATTGTTTGCATGCTTACGATTTCCACCTGCCGGTGGGCGCCCCGAAACGATGAAGGACAGCACCATGAAAGTCGTCGATCTTTCCCACGTCATGAACATCCACACGCCCGGCTGGGTCGGCTATGCCGGCAACAAGATGTATTATGCGCAGAACCTGCAGACGCAGATGATCGTGGCGCAGCGGATCGAGACGGCGCTGCATGCCGGCACCCATTTCGACGGTGCCATGCACGCCACTGACGGCCGCAAGGGCGATATGGCCTCGCTGCCGCTGGACTATTTGTTCAATCGCGGTGTGGTGGTCGACATCTCAAGCCAGATGCATGACTGGGCGGTGATCACACCGAAGATGCTCGAGAAGTCCGGCGCGGATATTCGCGAAGGTGACATTCTGATCCTGCACACCGGCTGGCATAAATATTACGAAGGGCAGGCGCAGCAGGATCTGGTGAAATACTTCTGCTACCATCCAGGCCCGAATCTCGACACGCTGCACTGGATGCTGGAGAAGAAGATCAAGTGGTTCGGCATGGACACCGGCTCCTGCGACCACTCGATGAACACCTCGATCCGCAATATGCGCCCCGACATCGCCGCGCAGTTCACCAAGAAGCATGGCAGGACGCCGGCTGAATTCTTCGGCACGTTCGAATACAAGCACAAGCTCTCGGGCCGGCATGTCTCTGCCGACATGTTTCCGTTCCACAACTACGCCTTCCAGGAAGGCCTGCTGCATGCCGAGAATATCGGCGGCGACATCGAGCTGATGCTGAATCAGCGCTGCCTGATCGGCGCCTTCCCATGGCGCTATGACGGACTCGAGTCATGCCCGTGCCGTATCCTGTGCTTCACGGATACGGGCGACGCCTCGGTGGAAGCCATGGGCAATGCCGCCAAGGCGATCATGGGATGATGTAGTTTAGGTCCACACCGTCATGGCCGGGCTCGTCCTGGCCATCCACGTCCGTCTGGACTAGCGAACAAGTCGTGGATGCCCGGGACACGCCCGGGCACGACATGAGAGTTTGGCGGATCGTTGTCTAGCGCATCAGTCTCGCATCTGGCGCGTTTGCCTGCAGCGTATTCTGAATCGCCTCGCGGAGCAGGGGATAGTCCGCGCGATCCCAGTCCGACATTCGCACGTCCGCCAGAAGCGCCGCCGACTTGCCGAACACAACAATGCGGTCGCCTACGGCCATGGCTTCTTCAAGCTGATGCGTAATCAGGATCGCGGTGGATTTGAATTCCCGTGCCAGTTCGACAAACGTTTTCCGCAGCTCATTGGCGGTGACTTCATCGAGTGCGCTGAAGGATTCATCCGCCAGCAGAATTTCCGGCTGCACGGCAAAGGCGCGTGCGATGGCCACGCGTTGCCGCATGCCGCCGGAAAGTTCGCGCGGATAGGCATTGGCGAACTTCTCTAGACCCAGACGCTTCAGCCAGGTCATGGCACGTTCGTGCTGAGTATCCTCCGCGATGCCGATCAGTTCGAGCGGGAGCTTGACGTTGTCGAGTGCGGAGCGCCACGGAAACAGGCGGTCCTGTTGGAAGATTGTCGCGATCTTGCCGCGGAAGGCGTTGAAGTCGTCATAGGGCGTCTTGCCGCCGATGGTGATGCTGCCCGCGGTCGGATGTTCGAGTCCGATCAGCAGATCGAACAAAGTCGACTTGCCGCAGCCGGTCTTGCCCACGATGGCGATGAGTTCACCGGGTTCGATCCGCAGCGACAGCTGGTCGATGGCCGTGATCGACTGGCCGGAGGTGGTCTGGCGAAACACCTTGCGCAACTGCGCGATCTCGATAGGCGCTGAAGCTCCGGTCATGCCCGCCACCGCAATATGTGAGTTTCGAGCCTGACAAGCAATGCTTCGAGGAGGAACAGCAGCACGACCAGTACCAGGGTCCAGGCAAATACGTCGGCCACCGAGAACAGTTCCTGGGCGACCGAAAGCTGATGCCCGATGCCGGTCACGGCGCCGACCAGTTCGGCGATGGTGACGACGCGAATGGCGAGGCTGAGGGTGATCTTCCAGCTCGTGATGATCCCCGGTGTGATCGCCGGCAGCATCAGCTTGTGAAAGAATTGCAGGGGCGTCGGCCGGAAGGAGCGGATCATCTGCTTCAGGTCGCGTGAGACCTCTCGCATGTTGTCGAGGGCATCGACGGTGAAGACCGGGGCGCAGACCACGACCAGCACGAAGACGATGCGGAATTCGACGCCCTTGAACCACAGCACCGCGAACAGGATCCAGGAGACCACTGGCACGGCCATCAGGATACGCACCATCGGGCGCAGATATTTCTCGACGCCGTCCGAGAGATACATCAGCACGGCCACCAGCAGTCCTATGACGAAGGACACGACCAGCGACAGCAGCACGCGGCCGAGCGTCACCGCGACGTCGAGTGGGGTGATCTTGGTCAGGCTCTGTGCGATGCGGCCGAGGCCCGGGATCGCGAAAGCGGGGATACCCAGCGACGGCGCCAGATAGGACATGACCTGCCAGACCGCTGCGAAGAGCACGATCGATATGATCGTCTCGCGCGGTAGACTGGATATCATCAGGCTCCGCCGGGGCTCCTCGAACGGCGTGGCAGTGCGGGCCTCGTCAGGGGGCATAGATGATCGCTTCGTCAGGTAGTTTGGGATGGAAGCCGGCGGCGACCGCGCGCTCGAACGTATCCCAGATGCTCTTGCGTTCGGTGGCGCCCCAAGCCGGCTTGGCGTCGAAGTCCCAACGCTTGGCGAGCACGGCTTCCTTCAGGATGCCAGGCGGCAGTTTGACAGTCTCGACCGCGATCTTGTCGGCGCCATCGGGATCGCTGCGCAGATATTTGGTGACATCGGCCAGGGCGGCGACAAACTTCTTCGGCGCGTCCGGGGCTTTCTTGATGGTGTCCTCGCGCATGGCGTAGACCAGCTCCCAGCCGGTGGTGCCTGCGATCTCCTTCCATCCGTCATTGGCGTTGAAGATGATCTTCAGCGACGGATCGTCCTTCATCATCATGGTGGCGATCGGCTCGATGATCATCGCGGCATCCACGCGGCCTGCGGCAAGCTGCGCACGCGCCACCGCGAAGTTCGCGTTCACCAATGTCATGTCCTTGGCGAGGTCCATCTTCCTGGATTTCGCGTAGATCGACAGGATCTGGAATTGCCCGCTGCCCATGTCGGCAGCGAGTTGCTTGCCTTTCAGGTCGGCGAGCGACTTGACGGCAGGGTCTTTGGTGATGATGACGAGATCGGCGAGTGTTGCGCCGGTTGCCACGATTTGCAGCGGCACGCCTTCGAGGCGCAGCTTCTGGAAGTAGGTGGGGCCGCCGATCAGCGTGTCGATTTCGCCGGTGGCGAGGCCCGCATAATAAGCGGAGAAAGAAGGGTAGACCTGAACCTCGGCCTCGAAACCGTTCCTGGTATCGAACTTCTGCGCCTTCATGATGTTGACGATGATCGGTGCGAAGACCGGAAGTGTCAGACTACCCACGCGGAGTTTTGTCGGCGCCTGCGCCTGCGAGCTTGTTGTGAGCGCGGTGCTCATCAGCGTAGCAGCGGTGCCCATTGTGAAGGCGCGTCGCGAAAGTCCGGTCATGACATCTCCTCAAGAAACGTTGTGGCGCGTGGCTTTTCGATCGGTTTATGCGGCGGTGCGATATTCGTTTGTAAGCAAATGATATGCCAAAATTGAATCCACTAAATCCTCTTGCAGTCGAGAAATAACGCTACTAGCATTTCGTTTGTGTGCAAATGAAATCTGCTCTGACCGCAGGAGGCTTTGATGCCGCACGTGACGACGCCCGACGGGACGCAACTCTATTATGAGGAAGTCGGCACCGGGAGTCCTGTGGTTTTCGTCCATGAGTATGCGGGAGATTACCGCACCTGGGAGCCGCAACTTCGTTACTTCTCGCGCTCCTATCGTTGCGTCACTTATAGTCAGCGCGGCTATCCGCCATCGGATGTACCAACCGATCCTGCGCGGTACGGCCAGGACATCGCGCGCGACGACGTCATTGCGCTGATGGATGCGCTTGGCATCGACAAGGCGCATATCGTCGGCCATTCCATGGGCGCGTCTACCGCGCTGCATGTGGGCATTCACTATCCCGGTCGTTGTTTGTCGGTAACGGCTGCGAGCTGCGGCTATGGCTCCAGTCCGGATCCTGCCTTTGTGGAGCAGGGCCGTGCAGCCTCGCGCGAAACCGCGAAGATGTTCGAGACCGTCGATTTTCCGATTGCTGCGGCGCGTTACGCCGATGGTGCGACGCGCCAGACGCATAAGAACAAGGACCCGCGCGGTTTTGCCGAATTCGCGCGGATGCTGGCCGATCATTCGCCGGTCGGTCATGCCCTGACCATGCGCGAGCTGCAGGCCAAGCGCCCGATGCTGTGGGAGATGAAGCCGCAGCTTGAGAAGTTCACGCCGCCCCTGCTGATCATCGTCGGTGACGAGGACGACTGGTGCCTCGATCCCAGCATTTTCCTCAAGCGCACGGTGCCGACAGCAGGTCTCCTGGTATTGCCGCGCGCCGGCCATACCATCACCAGCGAGGAGCCCGCGGCCTTCAATGCGGCGCTCGCTGAGCTTTTCCCGGCGGCCGAGTCCGGTCGCTGGATGTCACACAAGCCAGCGGCGTGATGCGATGAGCATGCCCGGCGATATCATCATCGATATTGCGGACGGGATCGCGACGCTGCGTCTCGCCAATCCGGCCCGGCGTAACGCCATCTCCACGGTGATGTGGAACAAGATCGCCGTCTTTGCTGGCGAGGTTGCCACACGCAAGGATGTCCGCGTCGTGGTTATCCGCGGCGAGGGCGAGCTGATGTTCTCCGCCGGTGCGGATATCTCGGATTTCGCGACAGCCCGATCAGGCGAGGGCAACGCGCGCGCTTATGACGACCTCGTCGAGAATACCTGCCTGGCGATCGAGGCGATCCCGCAGCCGACCATTGGAATGATCTTCGGCGGTTGCATGGGCGCCGGCTCATCCGTTGCGGCGAGTTGCGACATGCGCGTCGCCGCGGATGATGCCTTCTTCGCGGTACCTGCAGCCAAGCTTGGTCTGGGCTACGATCCGCGTGGCATCGCGCGTTTCATTCGCGTGTTCGGCGCCGGCGCAACGCGGCAGGTCCTGTTCACGGCGGATCGTCTGCCCGCAATGCGCGCTCATGCGCTGGGCGCGGTGCATGTCATTGCGCCGAAGGCTGACATTGAATCGCTGGCTGGCGCGCTTGCAAGGAAGATCGCCGGCAATGCGCCGCTGACGATCAAGGCGGCCAAGGCTGCCATTCGTGCGCTGAGCACGAACAATGCAGAACTCCTGGCTGAAGCCGAGCAGTTCTATGCCGCGGCCGACGCCAGCGCCGACTACGCCGAAGGCCGCAAGGCCTTTGCCGAGAAACGACCCCCGCGCTTTACGGGAAGCTGATCCACCGACGAATTTTCGTCTCCACTTTCGCCAACCTCAGAAGGACACGCACATGGATCTCCAACTCAAAGGCAAATGCGCTCTCGTCACCGGCGGCAGCGAAGGTATCGGCAAGGCGATTGCCATGACGCTGGCAAAGGAAGGCGTCAATGTCGCCATCTGCGCCCGCCGCATGGAGCCGCTGGAAAAGACCGCCGAAGAGATACGGAACGCCTACGGCGTGACGGTGGTCGCGATATCAGCCGATCTCACCAAGGACGCCGACGCCAAGAACTTCGTCGAGAAGGCTGCCAAGGAGCTCGGCAGCGTCGACATCATGATCAACAATGCCGGTTCGGCACCGGGCGGCGTCATTGAGACGCTCACCGAAGCCGACTGGGAGCAGGCGCTGCAGCTCAAATTCATGGGCTATGTCCGCTGCCTGCGCTACGCGCTGCCGATCATGGTCAAGCAGGGCGGCGGCCGTGTCGTCAACCTGATCGGCAATGACGGCGTCAAGCCGTCCTATTGGGAAATCGCGCCGGGTGCGGCGAACGCGGCCGGTCAGAACATGACCCTCTCGCTCGCCGGACAGTATGGTCGTCACAACATCTCGTTCTGCGCCGTCAATCCGGGCCCGGTTCGTACCGAGCGCTGGGCTGGCCTCGTCAACGCCATGTCGCGCGACATGAAGATTTCCTACGAGGAAGCCGACAAGCTGGCCCCGGACTCGATCCCGCTCGGACGCATCGCCGAAGTCGAGGAAGTTGCAAACCTGGTTGTTATGCTCGCGTCGCCTCTGGTGCAGATGGCCAACGGCACCATGATCGAAATCGATGGCGGTCAGGACAAGGCACTGATGGATCGCTTCCGCGACCGGTAGTCGACAAAATAGAACGCGCGGCGGCGAAATATCGCTGCCGCGCGGCTCTGCGAAATTCGGTCGCAGATGCGCGCGTATCGGCTGACATTGGATGATCAAAACTTCGGCGATGTGCTAGGCATGTTGCACCAAGACCGGTCTTGACAACAACGAGGGTGCGCCGGACTATTTGCGTACAAACTAATTCACGTTGCAAACACGGGGCTGCAAGCGACGCAAGGACGAACGGTTGCCCGTTTCTTGCGAAGACTTCGGCGAGAATCACTTCTATCGCAAACGTCGATCACAACGGAGTTCGATCATGATGACGGCTCGTTCCCTTCACTCACTCGCGATTGCCGGCACAATGGCCGGCGCGCTGACGTTCTCGTTCGGCCATGCGGCTTTTGCGCAGGACACGATCAAGATCGGTGAGCTCAACAGCTACAAGACGCAGACCGCGTTTCTCGATCCTTACAAAAAGGGCTGGGAGCTGGCGATCGAACAGATCAATGCCAAGGGCGGTGTGCTCGGCAAGAAGCTCGAAGTGATCTCGCGCGACGATGGCTCGACGCCGGGTGATGCGGTGCGCGTGGCGGACGAACTGGTGACGCGTGAAGGCGTCAACATCATCGCCGGCACGTTCTTGTCGCATATCGGGCTTGCGGTAACGGAGTTCGCCGGCAAGAAGAAAGTGTTCTTCCTCGCTGCCGAGCCGCTGACCGACAAGATCACCT
Source organism: Tardiphaga sp. (assembly GCF_041424195.1). NCBI lineage: Bacteria > Pseudomonadati > Pseudomonadota > Alphaproteobacteria > Hyphomicrobiales > Nitrobacteraceae > Tardiphaga > Tardiphaga sp. The sequence continues at coordinate 14,405 of NZ_JBGMOE010000103.1, forward strand.
GGCAGAACGGCAACAAGTATACATTCCGCTTGCGCGCTACGACCTATATGCAGGTTGCGATGCTGATGCCGGCCGCGGTTGCCGCGAAGAAGAAGCGCTGGGCGCTGGTCTATCCGAATTTCGAATACGGCCAGGCCGCGGTCGCGACCTTCAAGGAAATGCTGAAGGCGCAACAGCCGGACGTCGAATTCGTCACCGAACAGGCGCCGCCGCTCGGCAAGGTCGATGCCGGTGCAGTCGTGCAGGCCATCGATGATGCGAAGCCCGATGCGATCTTCAACGTGCTGTTTGGCGCCGACTTCTCCAAGCTGGTGCGCGAGGGCACCACGCGCGGCGTGTTCAAGGATCGCACCGTCGTGAGCCTGCTGTCGGGCGAGCCTGAATATCTCGATCCGGTGAAGGAAGAAGCGCCTGTCGGCTGGATCGTCACCGGCTACCCCTGGGACAAGATCAAGACCCCGGAATACACCGCCTTCCTGTCAGCCTATCAGAAGAAGTACAATGACTACCCGCGCCTCGGTTCGATCGTCGGCTATGTGACCATGACGTCGCTGGCAGCCGGTATCGCCAAGGCAGGGTCGACCGACACCGACAAGCTGATCGCTGCCTTCGAAGGTCTGAAACTCGACAGCCCGTTCGGTCCGTTCATGTATCGCGCCAGCGATCACCAGGCGACGATGGGGGCTTATGTCGGAAAGATCGCGCTTGAAGGCGGCAAGGGCACCATGAGCGATTTCAAATATGTCGATGGTGCAACGGTGCTGCCCAGCGACGCCGAAGTGAAGAAGCTCCGTCCCGCGACCGAGTAACAGGAAGCACGACGATGATCGCCGTTGATACTCTCCCCGCGCACCCATTGCGGGGAGGGGGATTCCTCCGATGAGTTTCAACGCGTTTCTGTTTCAGGCGCTGAACGGTCTATCCGCCGCGTCCGGCCTGTTCTTCGTGGCCGCCGGGCTGTCGCTGATCTTCGGCGTCACCCGGATCGTCAATATCGCGCATGGGTCCCTCTATATGATCGGGACCTACATCGCCTACAGCATCGCCACCAAGGTCGGCGGTGCCGTCGGCTTCTGGGGCGGCATTGTTCTGACCGCTTTGCTGGTGGCCCTGATTGGTGCAGCCATCGAGATCCTGCTGTTGCGCAGAATCTACAGGGCACCCGAACTGTTTCAGCTGCTTGCCACTTTCGCGTTGGTGCTGGTTATCAACGACGCGACACTCTGGATCTGGGGCCCCGAGGATCTACTCGGGCCGCGCGCGCCCGGCCTGACCGGCTCCATCGAGGTGCTCGGTCGCCGGCTGCCTACTTACGACATCTTCCTGATCTTCGTCGGCCCGTTCGTGCTCTGGATGCTGCATCTGGCGCTGGCCAAGACCCGCTTCGGCCGCTTGATGCGCGCGGCCACGCAGGATCGAGAGATGGTTGGCGCGCTCGGCGTCAATCAGGCCATGCTGTTCACCGGCGTGTTCGCGCTTGGCGCTCTGCTCGCTGGTCTCGGCGGCGCGCTGCAGATCGCGCGCGAGCCCGCAACACTGGCGACGGATCTGATCGTGATCGGCGACGCCTTCGTCGTCGTTGTGGTTGGCGGCATGGGCTCGATCTCGGGCGCCTATCTTGCGGCGGTCATCATCGCCGAGGTGAAGGCGCTGTGCATCGGTCTCGGGATCGTCAACTTCGGCGGCTTTACGGTGAACTTCTCGAAGCTCACGCTGGTTGCGGAATTCCTCGTCATGGCGGCCGTGCTGATCGCGCGCCCTTACGGGTTGCTCGGTCGTGAACAGGTGGCTGTGCGCAGCGTGGCTGAGCCCGAAGAGCCGCTGCGTCCCGCGACGCCAGCCACGAAGATTGCCGGCCTGATCCTGCTTGTCGTCCTGGTCTGCCTGCCGCTCATCGCCAAGAGCTCGCCCTATACGCTCGTGCTCGGCATCGACGTCTTGATCGCCGTGCTGTTCGCCACCAGCCTGCATTTCATCATGGGGCCGGGCGGCATGCATTCGTTCGGCCATGCGGCCTATTTCGGGCTAGGTGCCTACGGCGCTGCGTTGCTGGTGAAATGGTTTGCTGCGCCGATGGGGCTGGCGCTGGCTGCGGCTCCCGTACTGGCGTTGGTCGGAGCATTGTTGTTCGGCTGGTTCGCCGTGCGACTATCCGGCGTCTATCTCGCAATGCTGACACTCGCCTTTGCCCAGATCGTCTGGGCTGCCGTGTTCCAGTGGGAAACACTCACCGGTGGCTCCAACGGCGTGCTCGGCGTCTGGCCATCCGCGCCGTTTGACAGCCGTGGGGCATTCTATTTCCTGACACTCGCTCTGGCCGCACTCGGCGTGTTGTTGCTCCGTAAATTCCTGTTTGCGCCATTCGGTTACGCGATGCGGGCAGGGCGCGACTCCCCGCTGCGCGCCGAAGCTATCGGTCTCGACGTCAAGCGCGTCCACTGGCTCGCTTTCGCCATTGCCGGCGCAGTCTGCGGCATTGCCGGTGGGCTGTTCGCTTTTGCCAAGGGATCGATCTCGCCGGAGACCATCGGCGTCAGCCGCTCGATTGACGGTTTGGTGATGGTGCTGCTGGGCGGCATCCAGACGCTGACCGGCCCGATCGTTGGTGCGTCGGTCTATGCGGTGCTGCAGGATTTCATGATGCGTTCCACGGAGTACTGGCGCGCATTGCTCGGCGGCATCATCCTGCTGCTGGTACTCGCCTTCCCGAGCGGCATCGTCGGCGGCTTCGTCAAACTGATCTCGCGCGGCAAAACAACATCAAAGGCCGCATCATGAGCGACCTCGCCATTCGCTCCCTGTCGAAATCCTTCGGCGGCGTTCGTGCCGTCAATGAGGTCTCGTTCGACATCAAGCGCGGCGAGTTTCTCGCGCTGATCGGTCCCAACGGTGCCGGTAAGTCAACCTGCTTCAACATGATCAATGGCCAGTTGCCGCCGGATTCCGGCGAGATCTGGTTCGAAGGCGCCAAGCTCAATGGCAAGAAGCCACGTGACATCTGGCGCCTTGGTATCGGTCGTACCTTTCAGGTCGCCGCCACCTTCAACTCGATGACCGTTATCGAGAATGTGCAGATGGCGCTGATCTCCCATGCCAATGAGGTCTATCGGCTGTGGAAGCCGGCATCCTCGCTGCACCGCGAACGTGCTCTCGAACTGTTGGCCCAGGTCGGCATGCAGGACGCCGCCGAGCGGCCGAGCCGTGAACTGGCTTATGGCGACGTCAAACGTGTCGAGCTTGCCATTGCGCTCGCCAACGATCCAAGGCTGCTGCTGATGGACGAGCCGACGGCCGGCATGGCGCCCAGGGAGCGCAACGACCTGATCGCGCTGGTCAAGCGTCTGGTGATCGAGAAGGGCATCTCCGTCTTGTTCACCGAACATTCGATGGATGTGGTGTTTGCCTTTGCCGACCGCATCATCGTGTTGGCGCGCGGACGCCTGATCGCCGATGGCGCCGCCAAGTCGATCCGCGACAATCCGCAGGTGAGGGAAGTGTATTTCGGTACCGGCAAGACCTTCCAGAAGTCGGAGGCTCATTGATGAGTACGCCGATGCTCTCCGTCGATAATCTCGGCGCGTCCTATGGTGCTGCGCAGATCCTCTATGATCTCAGCCTGCAGGTCGGGCGCGGCGAAGTGGTGGCACTGATGGGCCGCAATGGCGCCGGCAAGACGACGACCATGAAGGCGATCATGGGCCTGATGGCGCAGTCCTCCGGCAAGATCCGGTTCGACGGCCACGATATCTCCGGAAGACAGCCTTACGAGATCGCGCGACTTGGCCTTGGCTTCACCCCGGAAGACCGCCGCATCTTCTCCGATCTGACGGTGCTGGAAAATCTCGATATCGGCCGTCAGCCACCCCGCAAGTTCAGCGACGGTGTGCCGGCGCCGGTCTGGACCGAGGAGAAGCTGCTGGCGCTGTTTCCCAATCTCGGCGAAATGCCGAACCGGCCGGGCGGGCGGATGAGCGGCGGCGAGCAGCAGATGCTCACGGTCGCGCGGACGCTGATGGGCAATCCGCTGCTGATCCTGCTCGATGAACCGTCCGAAGGGGTGGCCCCGCTGATTGTCGAACTGATGGCCAACACCATTCTCGAACTCAAGAAGGCCGGAGTGTCGATCCTGCTGTCGGAGCAGAACGTGCATTTCGCCGAACTGGTCTCGGACAGGGCCTATGTCCTCGAAAAGGGCCAGATCCAATGGAATGGCACCATGGCCGAACTGGCGGAGAATATTGATATTCAGCGGGCTTATTTGACGGTGTAACGACCAAAACTTCACCTGTCGCGGCAACCGAAGATCGTTCATAACTGGCAAGAGAGATCGTCGGGGAATAAATGGTGCAGAAACCGAGCAAGCTGAAGGCCCTTCCGGCCACAGAGCCCGCGCCGGACTATGTCCTCGACTCCCAGGTCGGCTTCCTGATGCGCGTGGCGATGCAGCGCCATACCTCCATCTTCATGTCCAATATGATCGAGGATCTGACCCAGACGCAATTCGCGGTGCTGGCGAAGCTGCATGAGGTTGGTCCAAGCTCGCAGAACCATCTCGGACGCCTGGTCTATCTCGACGCGGCTACCATCAAGGGCGTGGTCGATCGGCTGGGCCTGCGCGGCTTCATCACCACCGGGAGCGACCCCACGGATCGCCGTCGCCGTGCGGTGTCGCTGACCGAGAAGGGCGCCCGTGTGGTCGATGCCGCAATCCGGGTTGCCGCTGAAGTCAGCGCCAAGACGCTGCGACCATTGACGGCCGAAGAGCAGCGCACGCTGACACGATTGCTGAAGAAGATTACCTGATCAGACCTTGCTATTGAGCAGCGCCTTGATCCGCTGCGGCGAGACCGGCAACTGCGTGATGGCCCCGGGCTGGCCAAGCGCGTCGTCGATAGCTGCTGCGATGGCGGCACCTACGGCATTGGCGCCGCCTTCGCCGGCGCCCTTGAGGCCCATCGGGTTGAGCGGGCTGGGCGCATCCTCGGAAATGATGACTTCAACATCAGGCACTTCGCGTGCCGTCGGCATCAGATAGTCGGCGAAGGTCACCGCCAGCGGCTCGCCGCGGTCGTCATAGCTGAATTCCTCGTAGAGCGCGCCGCCGATGCCCTGGGCGACGCCGCCGACGATCTGACCGTCCACCAGCATGGGATTCACAGCCTTGCCGATGTCATAGGCGACGAGATAGCGCTCGATGCTGATGCCGCCGGTATCGCGGGCGAGCGACACGACGGCGACATGGACGCCGTAGGGGTAGGTCATGTGCTTGGACTCGAACGACGCTTCGGCGAACAGGCCGGGCTCGCGGTCGCCGAGCACCCGGGCGCCGGGCGCCAGTGCCTTGGCGATCTCGGGCAATCCCATGGATGGGCCGACGCCGCCTTTGCCGCGGACGATCTCGCCATCGACAATGTCGAGATCGTCGGTCGAGAGCTGCATGAGTTCCGCGGCCGTCGCCAGCACCTTGTCGCGCAGCTTGAGCGCGGCAAGCCTCGTGGCTTCACCGGTCATCACGGTGACGCGCGAGGCGAAGGCGCCGAGGCCCCGCGCGATGCGGTTGGTCTGGCCGTGGATGACGTTGACACTGTCATAGGTTACGCCGAGCGTCTCCGCGCAGATCTGCGCGATGACGGTCTCGACGCCCTGGCCGACGGAGGCGGCGCCGGTGACGACCTCCACGAGGCCGTCGGTACCGACGGTAATCCGCACGTCGTCATACGGACCGAGGCCGCTTTTCTCGACGAACATGGCGATGCCGGCGCCCACAAGTTCGCCGGCCTGCCGGCGCGATTTGATCTGCGTCTGCAGGTCCGTCCAGCTCACGCCGTCGAGCGCCTTGTCCAGCAGCCCGGCATAGTCGCCGGAGTCGAGCACGATATCAGTGCCCAGCGTCTCCAGTGCACGTGTCACCGGCATTTCGCTCTTGTCGATCAGGTTGCGGCGGCGGACCTCGACGCCATCGATGCCCACTTCGGCTGCCACGGCATCGAGAAGCCGCTCGCGCACGAAGGTGCTTTCATAGCGGCCGGGCGCGCGATAGGTCCCGCCGGGCGTCTTGTTGGTCAGCCTGATATGGCCGAGCACGCGATAGGCGGGGATGCGATAGGGGCCGGGCAACATCGCGGCGGCGAGGTCAGGCACCGTCGCGGCATGGGTGCGCATATAGCCGCCCTGATCGTGGAAGAACTCGTTATCGATGGCCAGAATATTTCCGTCGCGATCGATGGCGGCGCGGATGTGGTGAGTCTGTTGCCGCGAGTGATTTGTGGCAATCAAGTTCTCGCGGCGATCCTCGATCCATTTCACCGGGCGGCCGAGGCGCAGGGCGGCGAGGCACACCAGCACATCTTCGGGATACAATTCGCCGCGTACGCCGAAGCCGCCGCCGACATGACCTTCGAACAGGTTGGTATTCTCGGCAGTGCGACCGAACATCTTGGCGAGTTGGTCGCGATTCCAGTGCGGCACTTTCGCAGCGCCGTACATTTCCAGCATGTCGGTCTCGGCAATGTAACGGCCGATGGCGCCGCGCGTCTCCATGGGGACGCCGGAATGGCGGCCGATGGAGAGCGAGAGGCTGACTACGGCATGCGCATTGGCAAAGGCCGCATCGACGTCGCCATAGCCCTTCTTGATCAACGCCGTCTCGGTGGGCAGTCCATCGCGGAACTCGCCGATCTCGCCATCCGCATGCAGGATCACAGGCAGTTCTTCGATCTCAACCCCGACATGCTCGGCGGCGTCTTCGGCGAGATAGGGATCCTCGGCGAATACGACGGCAACGGGGTCGCCGACATAGCGCACTTTGTCTTTGGCCAGAATGGTCTGGCGATAGGCCGCGAGCTGCTCCAGCCGCGTCAGCCGGAAATCGATCGGCGGAATCTCGGCGACATCGGCAAAGCTCCATGCGGCGACAACGCCCGGAATTGCCAGAGCCGGCGCAAGATCGACCGAGACGATATTGCCATGAGCGTAAGTCGAACGCACCACGCGCATATAAAGCTGGTTCGGGAAATTGATGTCCGCAGCAAACTTGCCCTGGCCGCGCAGCAACGGGCCGTCTTCCTTGCGGGTGACGGACTGGCCAACCAGTCTCGGTTTGGCGGCAGCAGTCACGATTGACGCATCTCCACCGCGGCGGCGCGCACCGCCTTGATGATGTTCTGATAGCCGGTACAGCGGCACAGGTTCGACGACAGCACGTCGATCAGATCGTGGTCGGAAATATCCGGCTCACGTTCCAATACGCCGACGGCGAGCATCAGGAAGCCGGGCGTGCAGAAGCCGCATTGCAGGCCGTGGTTCTCCATGAAGGCGCGCTGCATCGGATGCATCTCGTCGCCATCGGCGAGGCCTTCGACGGTGCGGATCTCTTTGCCATCGGCCTGTTGTGCGAACATCAGGCAGGAGCGCACCGGCTCACCATTGACCAGCACGGTGCAGGCACCGCACACGCCGTGTTCGCAGCCGATATGCGTCCCGGTCTGGCCGCAATCCTCGCGAATGGCATCCACAAGCGTGCGTCGGGCCTCGACGCGGATGGCGTGAGACCGGCCGTTGATGGTGAGGGTGATGTCGGTCTTGTCGCTCATGCAATTTTTCCGTTGCTTGGCAATTTTCCGCTGCTGCGCAGGGCCGCCCGAATGCGCTGCGGCGTTGCCGGCATTTCGTCGATGGAGATTCCGAATGGCGAGAGCGCATCGTTGATTGCGGAGATCACGGCTGCCGGCGCGCCGATGGCGCCGCCTTCGCCGAGGCCCTTGGCCTTGGTGATCGAATTGCCGGTCAGTGTCTCGATGTGATGCAGCTCGATCTCGGGAATTTCGTGCGTGGTCGGCGGCAGGAAATCCGCCAGCGTACTGGTCAGGATGTTTCCGGTCTCATCATAGATGATCTCTTCCAGCAACGCGTTGCCGATGCCCTGCGCCACCCCGCCATGGACCTGGCCGTCAGCGATCATCGGATTGATGATCAGCCCGGCGTCCTCCGCGACCAGAAACTTCTCCATCTCGACACGGCCGGTCTCGATATCCACTTCGACGACAGCGACGTGGCATGCATTGGAGAAGGTACCAGATGGATCGTAAGTGCCAGTTTCGGTGAGACCGGGTTCGATCTCACCCTTGAAGATATGCGTCTGGTGATAGGCCGCACGCGCCATCGAAGCGATGGTCACGGAGCGATCGGTGCCGATGACGTGCGCGGACCCGGACTGCAGCGTGATGTCCTCGGGCGCGGCTTCGAGCAAATGGCTCGCGATCTTCAGGAGCTTGGCCCGAATCTTCTGCGCCGCGAGCAGGCTGGCGCCGCCCGACAGCACCAGCGAGCGGCTGGCGAAGGTGCCCCAGCCATAGGGGGAGCGATCGGTGTCGCCGTGAACGACCTTGATGAAATCCGGATCGATGCCGATTTCGTCGGCAATGATCTGCGCCAGTGACGTGCGCAGCCCCTGGCCATGCGGCGACGAGCCGATCCGCGCTTCGACGAAGCCCGAAGGGTCGATGGTGAGATACACGGTCTCGAAGCCCGGCGTGATCTCCATGCCGCGCGCCGCGAAAGCGGGGCTGCCGTAGCCGGTGCGTTCGGAGAAAGTGGCAAAGCCGATGCCGAGATAGCGGCCCGCATCACGTGCGATCTTCTGGCGCTTGCGGAATGCATCGAGGTCGATGGCCTTGATGGCCATCTCCATCGTCTCCTTGTAGCTGCCGTCGTCGAAGACGAGACCGGTCGCTGATGTATAGGGAAATTTGTCGATGAGGTTTCGGCGACGCAATTCAGTCGGCTCTATGCCGAAGGCTGCGGCAGCCTTGTCCATCAAGCGTTCGAGTACGAAGGTGATCACCGGCCGCGACACGCCGCGATAGGGTGCCATCGGGCAGGTATTGGTCATCACGCCGCGCGAACGACAATCATAGGCGCGTACATCGTAAGGGCCGGGTAGCTCGGCCAGCGCCATCAAGGGCTCGACGCCGCAGGTGGTCGGGAAACAGGAATAGGCGCCGACATTGGCGACGATATCGCCGCGCAAAGCGAGCAGTTTTCCGCTCTTGTCGAAGGCGCCTTCGAGCTGGACGTGCTGGTCGCGGCTGTGAAAGCTTGCGATCAGGTTTTCGCGGCGATCCTCGGTCCAGGCCACGGAGCTGCGCAATTTACGCGCCAGCCAGACCAGCAGCACATATTCCGGCGCCAGCGACATCTTCTGGCCGAAGCCGCCGCCGACATCGGGGGCGACGACGCGCAGTTCGGACTCGGGAATGCCGAGGATGTCGCAAACAGCGGTACGCGTCAGATGCGGCATCTGCGTGGTGCAGGTCAGCGTCACGCGGCCGGTCGATCCGTCATAGACGGCATGGCCTGCGCGGGCTTCCATCGGCGTCGCGTTCTGCCGGCGCGAGCGCGCTTCGACATGCAGCACCTTGTGTGCGGTCTTCCAGACATCCTCAAAGCCGGGCGTGGCGATGCGCCCCTCGACGATGACGTTGTGTTTGGTGTCGGCGTGAACCAGCGGAGCGTCTTCCGCAAGCGCGTCCATCGCGTCGATCAGCGGTGCGCCTTCGGATATCTCGACTTCGACCTGATCGGCGATGTCCTCCGCCTGGTCCTTGCTCGGCGCGTAGACGGCGGCGATGGACTCGCCGGTGAAGCGCACGACGCCATCGGCAAGGATCGGCTGACCCACGGCGACATAGTTGAACTTGCTCAGCATCGGCCGGATCGGCTTCAGCTTCGCGAGGTCCTTGGCCGTGACGATGCCTGCGCCCTCCGGCGCCTTGATGTTCTCGATCGTTCCGGCAGCAACGCTGCTGCGGACGAAACGTACCCAGTGCTTGGCCGGCATATCCGCCGTGAAGCGGCCGCGGCCGGTGACGAGGGCGGGATCCTCGAGCCTGCGGATCGAACGCCCGACCCAGGTCGTGCCCGTGCCCTTGGTGTGGACCGTCATTGCGCCGACCGCTCCAGCGCGCGCCGCGTCACGGCACGCACCAGATCGCAGCGATATTCGGCAGTGGTCTGGATATCCTCCAGCGGCTCGATCGCATTCGCTGCAGCTTCGCCGGCGGCGACGTACAGGTCCGGCGAGGGCGGGTTACCGTTCAAGACATCTTCGGCCTCACTGATCCGCCGTGCGCGATCCTCGGCGCCGCCGATGCCGAGATGGGCCTCGGCGATCACGCCATCGACAAGACGATACGTGACGAGCGCTGCAGACATCGCGAAATCACCGGCGCGTCGGCTGAATTCGTAGAAGCCGAATTTCGTGTCATCTGGCAGCAAGGGCAATCGCGCTTCGGCGAGAAACTCGTCCTCCGCCAGCGACGTCGACATGATGCCTTCGAGGAAATCAGTGACCGGCACAATGCGTTCGCCGCGCACACTCTTCACGACCAGTTGGGCGTCCAGCGTTGCCGCGACGAGGCACCATTCCGATGCGGGATCGGCATGGGCGAGGCTGCCACAGAATGTGCCGCGCATCCGGATCGGGTAATGCGCGATATGGCTGACGACGAAAGCGAGCAGTCGGCCGAGCGGCCCGTCGATGACGGGCTTGTGGAACGCGCCGTGGCGCACCCGCGCGCTGATCGAGAGATGGTCGCCATCGACAGCGAGGCGGTCGAGCCCCTCGACCTCGTTGATGTCGATCAAGTGGGCAGGCCGCGCCATGCGGAACGCCATGATCGGCACCAGGCTTTGGCCACCCGCCAGAATGCGGCCGTCGAGCGGCGCAAACTCGGCCAATGCACTCACAACTTCATCCACGGTGCGTGGGACGTGCCTGGTGAACGGCGCCGGCTTCATGCGGAAAAACCCCGGGCAGGAGGGCCAAAATTCACTTGTATGCTAACAATCGTCCTTTGGAAGTCAATCAGGATCGCTGACGCAAAACGTAGCGTTCACCGCCTGCGTTTTGATCACATGGGATAGCTGAATTCGCCGAGTCGAGCGCGCTAAGTTTCACGCGATATCGCGTTGCAGCGCGAAGTCGTCGAGCAGCGGAGAGTGCTTGCCCGCGATCTGCCCGCCGATCAGTTGCGCTGCGAGATAGCTGAAGGTGATGCCATTCCCGCCATAGCCATAGGCGGCAAACACATGCGGATGACCTGGCACCGGGCCGATCAGCGGCAGGCCATCGCGGGTGGTATCGAAGGTACCTGCCCAGCGGTAGTCGATCGCAAGCTCGGCGCGCGGCCATAAGGCTGCGAGCTTCTCCTTCAGCGCGCCCGCCTTGGCTCCGATCAGGGCATCGCGTGCATCAGGATCTATGATCTCGTCGCTGTCTTCACCGCCGATGATGATGCGGCCGGACGCGGTGGTGCGGGCGTAGAGATAATCCTTGCTGTCTTCCCAGATCAGCACGCCGTCGCGCCAGAGTCTGTCCGGCTGCGGTTTCGTCGCGATCGCCCAGCTCGAGGAAGGCTTCTGGACCGTGGTTTGCACGATGTCGGGCATCACATAACCAGTGGCCAGCACGACGTGGCGCGCCTCGATGGCGCGGCCATCGGTCAACTGAACGCCGACAGAACGGCCCGCTGAGGCGAAGGCGGTCGTCTCGGCTTCGAACAGTCTTGCGCCGCGCGACGTCGCGACATCCAGCAGCCCCAAAGCCAGTTGCAAGGGATCGGAATCTGCCGAGCCCGGCGAGATGATAGCACCTGCGCGTGCGACCTCATATTCGGATAGCAGCGCCTTGTGATCGAGGAGTGTGCCAGGCAGGCCGGCGCGTTCACGAAGCGCGTGTTCCTTGATCAGATCCTTGGCGCTTTCGCCCGCTGCCAGATACAGCGAGTCCTTGGCGCGCATGTTACAGCGCAGATCGAGTGTCCGGACGAGTGCCTCCAATCCTTGGACGGCGTCATAGCTGGCGCGATAGGCACGTACGGCGCGCTCATAGCCGTAAAGGTGTGTCAGCTCATTCAGCGAGCGATCGATCTCCCAGAGCAGCATCGATGTGCTCGCCGCCGTGCTGCCGCGCCCCGGCGATTCGCGATCGACAATGACCACATCCAGTCCCTGTCGGGTCAGTTGCTCGGCCATCAGCGCTCCGGTAATGCCGCCGCCGACGATCAGCGCATCGCATGCGATGTCCTCGGTGAGGGGCTGGCGGGGGGCATACTGCAGGCCGGCAAACCACGGCGAACGTCCGCCGCGCAAATCAGCATGCTCGGTGGTATCGGGGGCGAGATCGGAAATGGGGGGCACCATGAGGTTGGGGAAGCGCGCTGTCCGCGCCGCGTACTGACAATTTCCCGGGCGCTGTTCCGTTCCCTGGGGAGCGCGCGGGCGCGCAGGCCATCCAGATTCTCGCGGGTTCTCGCGGGCCGCGGCGCGATCCGGAGTCGGATCGTCGGCGGCCTGCGATCAGAGATAAGTGATTTCAAGGAGTTAGATACCCGTAGCAAGATCGCTGCGGTGACGTTAAACAGGCGCCAAATCAGACCAGACGATGTGAGCCGGACCAACCGGGGCTTTACCGCTCCAGCGTGGTTTCTGTCTCATTCATTGCTCAAAGGACGCCGCGACCGTGACCAAGAACAGCCTGCCTTTGCCGCAGCTTTCCCTCCCGAAAGACAAGATCAAAATCCTTCTGCTCGAAGGCGTGAACGACAGCGCGGTAGAGTTGATCGAGGCGGCCGGTTATTCGAGCGTGACGCGCCTGCCGAAGGCGCTCGATGGCGAAGCGCTCAAGGAGGCCATCAAGGGCGTCCATATTCTGGGTATCCGCTCACGCACCCAGATCACGCAGGACGTGCTCGATGCTGCAGACCGGCTCATCGGCGTCGGCTGCTTCAGCGTCGGCACCAACCAGGTGGATATCGATGCTGCGCGTCGCAGCGGCATTCCCGTGTTCAATGCGCCGTTCTCCAACACCCGCAGCGTTGCCGAACTGGTGATCGGCGAAATCGTCATGTTGCTGCGCCGGATCGTGCCGCGGTCCAATGCCGCGCATGACGGGCGCTGGGACAAATCGGCGAATGACAGCCACGAGGTCCGCGGCAAGACACTCGGCATCATCGGTTACGGCAGCATCGGCTCGCAGCTCTCCAATCTGGCGGAAGCACTGGGCATGCGCGTGATCTTCTACGATCACACCGACAGGCTCCGTCATGGCAACACCGAGCCGGTCGCTAGCCTTCAGGAATTGCTGGCGCAGAGCGATGTCGTCAGCCTGCATGTGCCGGAGACGCCGGCAACGCAGGGCATGATTGGCCGTGACGAACTCGCGGCCATGAAAAATGGCGCCTATTTCATCAACAACAGCCGCGGGACGGTGGTCGATCTCGACGCGCTCGCCGAGGCTCTGCGTAATGGCAAACTCCGCGGCGCTGCCGTCGACGTGTTCCCCGTCGAGCCGGGCTCCAATCAGGAGCGCTTCGTGACGCCGCTTCAGGGCCTCCCGAACGTGCTGCTGACGCCGCATATCGGGGGCTCCACCGAAGAAGCACAGGAGCGTATCGGCGCCGAAGTCGCACGGAAGCTGATCGACTACAGCGATAGCGGTTCGACCATGGGCGCCGTGAATTTCCCCCAGGTGCAGCTGCCAGCGCGCCCGTCGGGCACGCGTTTCATTCAGGTCCAGCGCAACCTGCCGGGCATGCTCGGAAGGCTCAACGAAGTGCTCGCGCGTCACGCCGTCAACATTGCCGGGCAATATTACGAGTCCTACAGCGATGTCGGCTATGTCGTGCTCGATGCCGATGCTTCGGCGGCGGACAGTCAGCGGGTGCTGGCGGATATCCGGGCGCTCGAAGGCACGATCCGCGCGCGACTGCTGTACGAGTATAAGGGTTAAACCCGGCAGGCTGAACTCGATGGCTGTTTCTGATATGGTCGGAAACAGCTCCTCTCGACGATGGATTGGACGATTGACGTATCAGGACTACCGTTTCTCCGTCGCGCCGATGATGGATTGGGTAGAGAGTTTTTTGAAATCAAATAGTTAGGTGGGGGTCGTGTGCAAATCCTGTGCACGAAGGTTCTACTATTCTTTCCTTTTCGTTCTCACGAAATTGCCCTCGGCGACCGCCGGATGGTGCCGATTTAGCGCCGCTGGATTCACATAGCCGCCGATCGCCTGCGTTAGCATTCGTGTGTGCGATCGAGCGGCAGTACACGGCTCGCTCTTGTGCGTTCTGACCGTGAGCCGTCGCGCTATCTCCCGAAGCCCGTAAAGGTAAAACTGCGGGTTGGCAGATGCCGATGTGTCGATCCCCGAATGCTGCGTCGGAGCGAGTGGGGCAGACTTCTCTTGTCAAGAAATCAAGAGATGTTTTGACCTAAATTCAGAGACACGCGAAATCCGATCAGAGAGATAGGATCGATAGTCTGCAAGTAGGCGCTCGACATCTGGTCGGCCTTCTGACGACACAACGTCAATGGTCTGCAGCGCCTGACCCAGCGTCAATCCGCCGGTCTCTTCGTCGACAAGTCGGTCGGTCAATGTTCGCTCAACGTCCGCTCTAACGCCGGGCGGCAGGACAGATCGGCATCCGAAATATATCAACCGGAGTCCAAATGTCCGAAGGCGCACGTCGTCGAAGCTCATGACGATCGACAGCGCCTCAGGCCAGTTGGTGGCATCATGGAAAGCCGCCATGCGCACTTCGTCGTTAGGCCCGGGAAATCCATCGTACAATTGTTCCTCGACGCGGATCGATCGCGGACGCGGCTCGCGTCCGGCGACATAGGCCGAAACGATCCGGTCACAAAGCTGCGGATCGTCCCTAACCCTGTGGGATACGGTTTCGATCATCTCCAGGTCCACGCCGTTCAGCATCAGATCTGGAGCATCGTAGAGAGGTGTGAGCGTTGGCGCCGCGTTGACCCTGAGACGACGAACCGGACTCGGTTTTTGAGCGAGTTCGGTACGCAGTTCTTCGTCGGGCATGTCGACGAGCCGATCGACGTCGACGTCCAGCCGCAAGCAGAGGCGGCCATTCGGTTGCTCGGGATCTCTCCCCAGACAGACAACAGGGGCGTGATAGGCCTCGTTCGCGAAAAACTCCGTCAGAAAGAAGCCATCCCCAGAGTCGACGAAATCTGCTACCGTTGCCTTCTTTGAGAACCGGACAAAGCGCTGCCAAAGCTCGGAAGACCGGTCACGGATACATCGGCATAGATCGAACGTCGCGAGAACATCGGTCATCGCATCGTGAGCGCGACCGTGAGCAATGCCGTTGGCTGCAGCCAGCCCGTCCAGACGGTAAATGGGACGGCCTTCCGGTCCGCGCGGAACCGATAGGCATGCCGGCGAGAGCGTTGCTGCGGCCATTACCAAACCCAACGCGTCGGCGCGGCAGTTGCCGTTGTTGCTGGTCAGATAGGCGGGATGAAGAGTCTGAAACAGCGCATGCCGCAACATCTCTTCGTCGAAGCGAATGGAGTTATAGCCAACGAAGATCGACCGAGGCCACGAAAGCAGTCTGCGCTGAATGGTGCGGACCATGTCGTAATGCGAAGGTAATCCTTCGTCCAACAGGCGTCCGATAGGCAGACCATTGGTACATAGGGCGGCCGGGTGGGGCACAACGTGCGGCAGAAGGCGCGAGCGGGCCTGGAACCGGTCAATCTCATTGAGGTTGGCGTCGGTGCGGATCGCCGCAAAATGCACAATCTGGTCGAAGCCGTGCTTCAGACCGGTGGTCTCCGTATCGAAGAAAACGAAACTCACCGGCTATCCTGTGTCTAGAAACGCCCCGCCAATCGGTATCGCATCGCGGAGGAGCTGACGCGGAATTTGCGGGCAAGCGCCTCGATACCCGCGTCGTCCTCAATATCGAGCCCGCCCGCATGGAGCGCGTTTGTTAGAAGCTCGCTCGGAATCAGAAGTTCGGACGCGAATGCGTTGGCCTCGATCTCCAGGGGATCCACTCCCTGCGATGACACGTCGTCACGAAGCAACATGCGGAATCCGCGGTCTATATGGACGGCTTTTCCGATCTCGCGTTCATGAAGCATATGATGTGCAAGTTCGTGGGCAGCCGAGAAGCGCTGACGATTTGGATGATGTAGGGCGTTGATGCCGATGATCCCGACACCATCCTTTATATAAGCCATGCCCGAGAGTTCCTCCTCGAGCGGAGCGTACTGGAGGACAATGTTTTTAGATTTGATGATGCGCTCCACTGGAACGGGCGCAGCCTTCACACCGAATGCCCGTAGGATCGCGCGCGCGGACTTTCGCGCCTTGTCGGGGTCCGCCCTCACGCGCCGGCTTTCTTGGAACCGCGTTGCGCGAGCGCGCTTGCGATCAAATCGTTGATTTGGGCTTTCCCGCGCGGTGTCATGTGTTCGTCGGACAGGATCACGTCGAACTCCTCTTGTGTGGGTGGCTTCGATGAAGCGGGCAAAAGATCCGAGACCTTGGCAAATTCGAGCGCCTCGGCAAGATTGTACACGTGATGCAAACTTACGTTCTGCCTGCCGCTCTCGATATTGGCCACGGATGCGCGAGACATTCTCGCGCGGGCAGCCAGATCAGCCTGGGTGAGATCGAGTTTCCTGCGCCGCGTGGCAACGGCCCTTCCGAAGGCCCTGTAGATTGATTCTTCCGCCATCGTCTTTGTTTGCCCCAAGCAGACCATAATGTCAAGAATAAGCACAATGTGTGTTTAATAGAAACATTACAGTGTGTCTATTGACAACAAAGCGTCATTCGTGGAATCAGTCATGCGCGGCGCTCGCGAGGTTCACGGCGGTCCGCAGAGGAGATCAGAAGATGTCGAAGCGAATTCATATCGTGCCGCACGACGCGGGCTGGGCGACGCGGCGCGAGGGGGCATCGCGGGTTGGGTCGATTCACGCAACCCAGGCCGAAGCCACGGAGGCGGCGCGCGGGACCGCGATCCGTGAACGAGGCGAAGTCGTCATCCATGGCCGGAGTGGCCGGATAAGGGATGCAAATTCCTACGGCAATGACCCCTTTCCTCCGAAGGGATGATTCCACGGGCCGCGCCATTCGGGCGCGGTTTTTTTTATTCGGTGTCGTTCGCGACCCGCTCGTACAAGGAACGTTGACGATGCAGAAGTTGGCCGCCGTAAACGATGACGATTTCGATAGACCCAAGGGCATCCAGCGAGCGCGCCGGCTTCCCGACCCCAAACTTGGCGCTCTCTGGGATTCGATCATTCTGAAGGACAGCCTGAAGGCACAGCTCCTTTCGCAGGCGATGCTGAACTTCACGGTGCGCGGAAAGATCGACCGGACCGTCATTCCCCTCCATGGCGTGATTCTTCTCGTCGGACCGCCGGGGACCGGCAAGACCTCGCTTGCTCGCGGACTGGCACACCGTACTGCCGAGTCGTTTCAGGGCGGCGGCTTCCGTCTGCTTGAGGTTGAGCCCCACGCGCTGACAAGTTCTGCGATGGGCAAGACGCAGCGAGCTGTGTCGGAACTGTTTTCGCAGTCGATCGCCGAGTCCGCCGCCGCCGGCCCGACGATAGTGTTGCTGGACGAGGTCGAGACCTTGGCGGCTGACCGTTCAAAGATGAGTCTTGAAGCCAATCCGATCGACATCCATCGCGCCACCGATGCCGTACTCGTTCAACTCGACGCCCTGGCGGAGCGGCATCCCAATTTGCTTTTTCTCGCCACCAGCAATTTTCCCCAAGCCGTCGATGCGGCCTTCACGTCGCGCTGCGACCTTGTCGTCCACGTGCCTTTGCCGGATCGGGAGGCGTGCCTACGCATCCTGAAAGATTGTCTGATCGGTCTCGGCAAGACCTACCCCGCAATCGGGAAGTTGCCGACGATGGCCGGGTTTGACCGGTGCGCCGCCGAATGCATGGGCCTTGATGGACGCGCCATCCGCAAGATGGTTGCCAACGCACTCGCCAGCAGTCCGCAAACCGCGATGAATCCTGAGCGTGTCAAAGTCGACGATCTGCTTGCCGCTGCAAGCGCCGCCAAGGCTGCTCGCATGTCGGGAGGCAAGACGCCATGAGCACGGTCGCCAGCCGTACTTTCAAGAGCACGCCGGAACGGGACGCGGCACGCACCTGGACGGCGATTGTCGATCTTCTGACACAAGGTAAAATCGGCGACGCCCGCACCGAACTTCTCGCTGTCGCAGGTGTGGCCGCCAGCGTGATCGCGGATCAAGCTCCGAAACAGGCGGCGATCACGGTGACCTGCGACGGCCCGCGGACCCGCATCTATTGCCTTTATGACGATGACGCCGTCGAAGGCTCGGATGCCAATGAGGATTCTCTCGGCTTTGATCCCCTGAAGGGAGATTGGCGTGTTTCGCTTCCTTGTCTTGCGGACGATCTTGCCTGGGTTCAGGGCGCCCTGAAGAAGCACAGCAACCGGATCACGGCGCGCGATGTCGATGCCACAGTGTCGAGCGCCGACGAAGAGGCAACCGAGAAGTCTCAGGCCCTTGTCTTCGATATGAAAGGGTTTCTTGGCCCATGACCAATGTCGTCGTTAACACTTACACCCATTCGGTCACCTATGTGGCCGACAATATCCTCAAGAGCCTGAAGGACATCATCCGCCTTAGCGGTCTCGATCCGTCGGCATTCGTCGGCGATTGGGAACTGCATATGCGCGGTGTTCAGACCTGGTTGAATACAGGCGATCTCGAAACAGTCGAGCTCGAAATTTACAATCCGAAAACGGATGCGTTGATTTTCCGGTGGGACATCGACATCGCCTATGGCTGGTCCGGCGGGGACGGCAACTTTTGGACGGACACCGAGCAACTCAAATACGCGATCAAAAAGGCTGGCTTGGTCCCGAGCGAGGCCCGTTATCGTCTGCTTCTGCAAAACAAGCCCGGCAGACCGGACGTAGCGGGTTGGGGTAAGGCGAGCTCCCGCTCGACGGAAGGGATGGTTCGGCAAAGCCTCGGAACCACCGTGGAGCACAGCGGCCTCGGCGCCAGCACATCTTATCTGAGGAGAGCCTGATGCTCACGATCGACGAGGCATTTCGCAAGTTCAAGAGCCGTCTGGAGCTAAACGACAAAGAGCAAGCCAACGCGTCGGCACGGCAGCAGGAGGTTCGCGATTATCTCGACACCAAGTTCAAGATCGATCGGAGCTTCCTGACCGGTTCATACGCCCGCTGGACCAAGACGAAGCCGCTGAAGGACGTCGATATCTTCTTCGTCCTGAAATCTTCCGAGGATCATTATCGCTCGAAAGCTCCATCTGTGGTCCTAACCGACTTCTACGATGCCTTGGTCGAGAAATATGGTGACAAGGCCAAGAAGCAGAATCGCTCGATCAACGTCGACTTCGGTGTGAAGGCCGATGCCGACGACAACACCGACTACCGCGTCATCAGCGTGGACGTCGTCCCGGCTTTCGACAAGGACGCCGATTTCGAGATTCCAGACAATGATCTCGGCAAGTGGATCAAGACCAACCCGCAGACCCACGCCGAAAAGGCGACCGCTGCGCATCAGGCCTATTCCAGCGAATGGAAGGGCTTGGTGCGGATGGTAAAATATTGGAATAACAATCCGAAGCACGGTGAGAAGCCGGTGAAGCCCTCATTCCTCATCGAGGTGATGGCACTGCAATGCCTCCACGGGGGGTGGGGTGGCAGCTTCGACCGCGAGATTCAGGGCTTCTTCGCCACGCTTGCCGACCGGATCCTCGACGAGTGGCCCGACCCCGCCGGTCTCGGTCCGGCAATCAGCAACGGAATGGATGCGGCGCGCAAAACGCGGGCACGCGATCTTCTGCGTGCGGCCGGGCGCGAGGCCACGCTCGCCATCGATCATGTGCGCCGCGGTCAGAACGGTGAGGCGCTGCGCGCCTGGCGCACGCTTTTCGGCCCGAAATTTCCGCTGTCCTGACGGGCGGCCGCCAATACCATAGCGAGGTTTCTCAATGTCTGAATGGTCCCTGTCCCAGCTTCTGTCCTCGCTGCATGAAGACATTCAGCAGCGCCTGGCGACCGTGCGGAAGACGTTCAATCATCCTGGCACGAAGGGCGATGCCAGCGAGAACGTCTGGATCAGTATGCTGGAGACGTACTTGCCGAAACGCTATCAGGCAGCGAAGGCGCATGTGGTCGACAGCCTCGGAAACTTCAGCCAGCAGATCGACGTGGTCGTCTTCGATCGACAGTATTCTCCTTTCATCTTTACTTATGAAAATGAGACGATCATCCCGGCTGAAAGCGTCTACGCCGTCTTCGAGGCGAAGCAGACCGCGGACGCGGGTCTGGTGACCTATGCTCAGGAAAAGGTCGCGAGCGTCCGCCGCCTGCACAGGACCAGCCTTCCCATTCCCTATGCGAAAGGCGTCTATCCGGCCAAAGCACTGATTCCAATCATTGGCGGCCTGCTAACCTTCGAGAGCGAGTGGAGCCCAGCACTGGGGCCGTCGTTCGATAAGGCACTGGCCGCCAACCTTGGCGACGGTCGACTCGATATCGGTTGCGTGGCATCGCACGGCCATTTCTTCTTCGATCAGTCGGCAGCGCGCTATGCCTTCGTCAACGAGAACAAGCCTGCAACTGCATTTCTGTTTAAGCTGATCTCCCAACTGCAGTTCAGCGGCACCGTGCCGATGATCGACGTCGATGCCTATGCCAAATGGCTGACCAAATAACTTGGAGTTCGGCAGACGTGCAGAAGGCTGGTGGGGGGCTAACCAATGAAGAACATTGTTATCTGTTGCGACGGGACGGGGAACGAGATCAGTGAAAATATTTCGAACGTACTCAAATTATATCGGGTTCTTAGGAAGACCGGAAAAACTGAGCCTCTTCAAGTCGTTTTCTACGATCCTGGTGTAGGGACTCTTGCGCGGCCGAATCCGTGGACAAAGGCCTGGCAGGACGCGATCACCGTCGTCGGCCTGGCGACTGGTTATGGTCTTGATGACAATGTGCTCGCCGCCTACGAATTTTTGGTCAGCCAATACGAGGAAGGCGACAACATCTTCCTGTTCGGCTTTAGCCGCGGAGCCTATACCGTGCGCGTCTTGGCGGCTCTCGTCCACAAGATAGGAGTGCTGGCCCCCCAACAAAGAAATCTCGCGGGCGCCGCGCTGACGGCATACAAACAACTCAATGCGGCAGCCGAAAGCCGGGCCTCGGCGTTGAATCAAGGCGTCGCTGTAGATAGCGCTGCCGAACGAGAGCCGGAGGGACCGCTAACCCGCGACGACGTTGCATCTCAGTTTGCTCGAATTGCTTCGACGAGATGGGCCACGATCACGTTTATGGGGGTCTGGGACACAGTTGCGAGTGTTATCGTCCCGCGGCCGGACAGATTTTATACATTCAGTCTTGAGAAGCTGGCGCATACTCAGCGGAATCCCAGCGTGAAGGTGTTCCGCCAGGCGATTGCGATCGACGAGCGTCGACGAATGTTTCGGTTACATTCTTGGGATGAGCCTCAGACGTATATGCACAACCGATTCAGCCTGACGAACAACTCCGAACCACAGGACATCAAACAGGTCTGGTTCACCGGAGTCCATGGCGACATCGGCGGCGGTTATCCTGAGAAAGAGAGCGGTTTATCGAAATGGCCGCTGATTTGGATGATTGATGAGGCCGGCACGTGTGGTCTTACTGTGGATCCACGAACGGTGAATCAATTGGCCTGGGGAAAGCAGCGAAAGGGCAGCCCGTTTAGTTATGTTGCGCCGGATACGACTAGCGATCTGCATGACTCCATGACCAATGCTTGGCGCGTCTTGGAGTGGATACCGAAGGCGGACAAATACAAAGAGTGCGGCACGCGCAGGTCATTTTTTGGACATTACATTCCAGATGCGGAGCCGCGGTCTATTCCGGAAGGTTCTTTTGTGCACGAGTCGGTTGTTAAACGGATACAGGCAGTCTCGAATTATCGCCCAATCAATATGGCTTCCCAATACCAAGTCGTCCCCATGCGTTCCGATCCTGCCGAAATAGTTTGAGCAGACCATTAAGATGTCCTTCGGATCCGAAGGACGTGATCGGAATCCGCTCGAATCCAAGACCCCAGACGCGGGTGGCGAAGATCTTCATGGCGTCCTGTCCAAACCAGGTCTCCTATTCTAGCCGCGCGGTGTCAGGCGCCGACGCCGGATCGGGCTGCGGCGGTCGAGCAGGAGCGTCCCGTCCGGACCCGGCGATGTCTCAACGGCGCGTTTGCCTTTATAAAACTCGGCACGACCCTCCAGAATTCCGAAGACCTCGTTGAACTGGTGTTGCCGCATCGTTGGGTCAACCGGCGTTTCTCGCATGATGTCGAAGATCTTCCGGTCGAGGGCGAAGAAGACACCATCATCGATCTCCCGGCCAACAAAGCCCTCGCCGACCTCGTCGGACAGGTCTCTGGGCTCGATGTCGAGGAAGAACGAATAGGTCTTCGCGAGCGCATCACGTCGGTCGAACGTCACGGAGAGACCGTCGCTTGCGCTAGGTGGATCAATGACGCGACCCTCGGCACCCGCTTCCCGCAGCATGAAAAAGGTGGCGCAGCGTGTCGTTGGCGCCACGCCATTAACCGCTTGAAGCTTGGACACCTGGCCGAGCCCTTTGACAACGGTAGCCGCGCTCGGCTTTCTGATCCGGCCCTTGCTCTCGAACACATGGCTTTCGGCGCGCCGGATTCCGATGAAATCCGGCCGGCTCTTGTCTGACGGGGGCATCGCCCCCGTTTTGAGTGGAGCCGCCACGCCCACACTCGACCATGTGCAGCTTGTAAGGCCGGCGACGTGCACGAGGAATTCGACGCGCATTCGATCCTGCGCGTACCAATGGGTAAATGCCTCGCCCAAGAGAAACGAGACGCCGACTTTCTCGGACTGCTCAAGATTGCGAAAATACCGGGTGGTGCCGAGCGTGGGGTCGAGATACCCGCTCGCCATTGCGACGAGAAGCTTCTCACGCCATCTCCCGACGGATTTTATCGCTGCCTTGCGGCTCGGATAGCCGACGGTCAGAAGCGACCGAATAATATCGGGACGCGTGGCGGTTATCTGAGCGGAGCCGTTGAGTGGCAAAAAGCCGCCGGAAAATCCTTCGGAAAAGACATTGCCCGGCATTCTGGAGACCTATGTTTGACGTTCTTCGGCGCTCGGCGCCGTCGCATTGGCAAGCCTGAACTCAGTTGTGGCCCGGGAAGACCGGTGACATCAATCCAGCCGTGACTTGTCGTTGCAGGTCGGATGCGATTGCCCAAATGCAAACGTGTACGAACAAGGCAGACCACCCCACACTAGAGGACAGCTCCAGCTTTCCAGATCACTGTCCAGGGCTTGGGAGCACGACGACCGGGGGGCGGGCGCAGGCGCTCCCTCAGAGGCAGGCTTGGGTCGTGAGATGGTGCCGATCCGTCGAATTTTGCCATAAATAGGCTTGCGGTTATCAAATTTGATAACTACAGTATGACTTATGAAGCGACGAGACCTCAATGAGAAGCTTGCCCAGGCTGATGTTGCCGGCGTCTGGGCTTTCACGTCACCCAGCTTTTCGACGCTGATGGGTGGCGTCAACCCAGCTTACCTCAAGCTGATGATGAAGCGGCTCTCGGACCAGGGGGTGCTGATCCGCGCAGCGAGGGGCGTCTACGTCAATCCCCATGCCCGGTCGCGGCCGGCGGATGCTCGGCGCGGTCTCCTTCGCTTCCTGCGACCGCGTGAGATCAACTACATCAGCCTGGAATCCAAACTTTCGGAGGCAGGGGTCATCTCGCAGATTACGACCGCCTTAACCTGCATGACGACCGGATCGCCTGGGCGGTTCGAGACGCCTTGGGGCGCGGTGGAGTTTACCCATACAGATCGTAAGATCGAGGTCGGAACCGACGTTGTCGTTCAGGATGACGGAACGCTGGAAGCCACGATCCGCACCGCCGTTCGCGACCTGCGTCGTGTCGGCAGAAACCTCGATCTGATTGACCACGAAATTCTTGCCGATGCCATTTCGGAGGAAGAGAGCCTAGATGAGCAGCAAAGCGGGCGGGCTTAAGAGCGCAATCGACGCCTTCATCCAACGCCGCGGGATCGAAGCGGGTATGGACCAGAACTTAATGAAGGAGGCCATCCATCTCCATCTCCTGTCCGCGCTGTCCGAAGCGGGCATCCTTCAGCATGTCATCTTTCAGGGCGGGACCGCCCTGCGCCTTTGCTATGGCGGCGAGCGCTACAGCGAGGACCTCGATTTCGTATGCGGCAAGGCCGGCGCCTATCTGAAAGACGTCGAGTTCGACGCCCTCGTCGATAAGGCGCTCGAAACCACGAAGCGAACTCTGCAGCGCGACTTCGACATTGATGCCACGCAGATTGCTCTGAAACGTCCAGCGCAACCGGAACTCGTCAAGGGAAGCGACGTTAATGTCGCCGCATGGCAGATCGTGGTGCCGGTCAATCCGACGCCGAAGACGCCAAAGTCGCGAATCAAGATCGAGTTTGCCAACGTCCCATCCTACGACTCCAAACCGCTGACGGTCAGTGCAACGCCGGGCTTGGTCCAAATTCAGGATGTGATCCTCAACGCCGAAACCCCGAATGAGATCCTGGCGGACAAGGCAGTCGCGCTGACCGCAAGGGCGGCTCTTAAATTCCGCGACGTGTGGGACGTCTGGTTCCTCGTTAACAAGCTCGGCGCGACACCCGATCGCGAGATGGTTCTGAAGAAATTCGCCGACTACGGCACCACTGATATTGCGGTCAAGGCAAATGCCCGTCTCGACGAATTGGCAAAGGACGCGACAGCGACGGCGTTCTACGCCGAGATGAAACGTTTCCTCCCATCGGCACGGGTCGCACAGATGTCGCAAATGAATTTGCAGCGCACGATGCTTTCGGACAGCGCCGATCTTATTCGAAAGACTGTTGTGTAAGAGCATCGAAGGCCTCTTACTGGCTGCTCGAAGTGATAGAGGCGCCGCGATGAGATGGCGTCAGGATCAACCCTAACCGTGCTGTTTGCGCTTATGGCCTTTGCATTTAACGTCTTTGTCAGTTCGTCTTGCTATGAGCTCCGCGACATGCGGGCGCGATTGCAGGAGTGGCTGTCTGGGATGGGTTTCAATCCCATTCTGAGCGAGGGGGAAGGCTTCCCGCATACCGATGGCATGCCGCCTTACGCCAGTTGCCTCAGAACCATGGACGAATGCGCCATGGTTATCGGCGTCATCGAGCGACAATACGGCACCCAATTTGATGATTGGGGACCGTTCCCACAATACAAGGGATTGGCTCCGACCCATGCCGAGTTGCGCCATGCGTTGGATAGCGGAAAGCGAGTTCTGATTTATGTGCAGGACAGCACATGGGCCTTTTATGACGTCTGGCGGCGTAACCCCGACGCGTTCACGAACGGCGCTCCCCCTGGCCTCGACGTGCGAACGCTCGAATTGCTTCAGGAATTGAAGACGCGAAGCCCGGAACCGTGGCTCAGTCGGTACTCCGATGCGTCCTCCGTGGTTGCGTCGCTCAAGAGCGAAGTCATCAATCAGCTCTTTCAACAGTTTCGCGAGCGTGAAAAGCAAACGGCAGATTTGCAGCAATATCTCCTTGGCAAGCTCGATGAGGCGCCGCCTGATATTCGTCAGGCTATTGCCGAGGCGTTAAACTCCGATCTCGTCGCCTCGCGCGATGCCCTGAAGGCGCAATTGGCCGCGATCGAAGCCGAACGTGCTGCCGGAGGTTCGGATGAGAGAATTCGCAACCTCGAACAGGCGAAACTTGCCGCCGAGATGCGGCTCTCGGAAATCTCCCGCCAGTTCGGATTTTTGCAAACGCTGCTCGCGCGTTCTGCCGCCAAGGATGCCGTCTGGCTAGAGCATGTTCGCAGCACCCTCATGCCGAAGCAGCCGGGTCGCGCGCCATTTCATAATTCGCTTGAGGTCGCATTGCGCGGCTATCACGCATCGCCGGGCCGCCGTGTGACGCCCGTCTTGTCGAAAGTGACGTGGGAGAAACTTCCTCACGTCGAGAGAGGTTTGCATCGCGGCTATTATGCCGGTGTCATCTTTCACGGCCGCGATTTCGTGCCGGGCGTAACGTGGACCACGAGACGTTGCGGATTGGAAGGCGTGCTGGAGCCCGGACAACCTCATCCTTGGATGCTTCCTAATATCTACTACGGAGACTATCTCGAAGTTGCCTCGTCGGACGATCCGATCGAGGGGCCGCTGTCTTTTCGCGACTATGAGTATCAGGTGCGTAATCCGGAAGGACAGACCTCGGAATGGGTAAGGTTCAGCTATCCTTTTGATGACGTCATGCTCGAAAAAATGAGGGTCGAGCAGCTTGAACTGGGGAGGGCGCTTTTGGCGGGCGACAAGCCGGTCGAGGCGGTCGAGCCCATGCGGAAGGCGTTTGTCTTTTCCGACCGGATGTTGGGCCTCACCCATGAGGAAACGTTGCGGATCAAGGCCGAATGGGAGCACACTCGCAACGAGGCGGCGCTATCGAAACTCCGCTTTCGGGTTGGAGCCCACCTCTCTGTTAAATCAGGTCCAGAGGCCGGCAAGTCGGGTGTCATTGAACGCTTGCTTTTGAATCACGTGCACGCCTATCTGATCAAGCCGGCCGAGGGCGAGCTGTTTCAGGCTTCCGATGCACAAGTCGAACTTGCGGATACGTAATCTCGCTCTTCGTGAATTCGGCAGCCTCCTTCGATGTGACAGAGAATAGAGGGCGCGAGCTGTGTGGAGGCGCACCGAAGACGACTCGGTCCTCGACGAGGCCGGAAAGGTGATTTATTTCAGCCTTGAAAGGTTCGTTCGGGACATCGCTTTAGGCGATTGCTGTTTTGTCTGTGGCGCAAGCTCCGCCGATGTGCCTTTCAATAATGAGCACGTTATTCCCGAATGGATTCTCCGGCGCTTTGCCCTTTTCGACCGTTTCCTGACGCTGCCTAATGGGGCTTCCACGCGCTACGACCGCTATACAGTTCCCTGCTGTGTGGGCTGCAATGACTTGATGGGACGCGCTATCGAGCAACCCACCAGCGCGTTGACCGAGGGCGGCTACGATGCAGTCCAGGCGTGGTGCGAGCAGCACGGGCTTCTGAATCTATATGTTTGGGTTGGTCTCCTTTTTCTAAAAACGCACCTTAAGGATCGGCTGCTTCGGGCGCATCTCGATGCTCGAAAAGGTGACGTGCCCATTGCTGAGGAGTTGCAGTACGATTGGCGTGGTCTGCACTACCTTCATACGCTCGTGCGCTGCTTCGCCACAGGTGCAGGCATATATCCCGATGCACTCGGATCATTCTTTATAATCAAAGTTCGGGAGGACGCGTCGGGGCAAGCGTTCGACTACGGCGATCTCTATCAGGCGCAAGCTGTGATGTTACGGCTCGGCGACGTGGCATTCATTGCTTGCTTTAACGATGGCGCTAATGCCGGCTTGTTCCTCAAGCAGAAACTCGAGCGGATAACGGGTGCCGTATCCGATGCTCAACTTCGGGAACTCGCAACCGAACTTGCCTTCCTCAACATGCATCTCAAGAATCATCCAAACCTCGAATCTCATTTCGATTTGCAACTTGAGCGGCACGAAATGAAAGGAACGTTTGTTCTGCCCGAATTAAATGAGCTGGACTACGCTGTTAGGGGCAAGTTCATGCACTACATATTTCGCGGCATGTTCGGCAAGCTAAAGTCTTACAAGTGGAGCGACGCGGAATTCGAGGCCATGGTTGTCGGGGGGCAAGCGACATTCCTGTTTGATGATTATGGTGCATTCATCAAAGACGACACGCCTCTTCCGTAGTCGGCGCATCGCCGTACCGTGCTATTCGGTAAGCGTCACGAAAAGCCAGTGTAAGGATCGTCACACCAGGGCGGAATTCACGGCGTATCAGACGTAAAGCTCTGCTTGATGAACGCGCCAGTGTCATCGAATAAGACAGTGAAGTGTCCGCCGTCGATCGCCTGTTCGATCTCCTGCGGTGTTTTCCCTGCGACCCGTATCTGCTTCACGCCGTCGCCGAACGAGTCCCGCAGCATGCGTCCTCGCAGCGCGAAGTCGAGCTCACCCAGCTCGAAATATTCAGGCATCCAGGCTTTCTCGGTAATTGTCTCGTTCCTCATGTCGCACTCCGTATAGAAGCGCGGGCGCTCCTTTAGGCTCAGGTTCATGAAGGCGAAGTCGACCATGACTTCGCGCGCTTGGATCTCCGACAACGGTCCTTCTATCTTTTCGAGCCTCGGCATCGCGCCATTTATCGCTCCGCATGCATCATTGAACGTCGTGATCAGCACAACATTCCCGAGCCTCAACAGCATGGTCTGCGCGTCGACTATGTCGCCGTAGTCGAATTCCTCACGCCATCCTTCCGTCTTCGCCGCAAATGCCCCTAGCGATCCAAACACCTCCTTCTCGAGGGTGGCCCCGTTTACAAAGCACCGCACAAGGCAGTGCATATGATGCAGCGCCTGCCAGTCGTGCAGGTCTCCGATCTTGTCATCCGGTTCGCGAAGGTCTTGGTGGATTCGAAACTCCCTGTCCTTGAGATGGACCTTGAGAAAGATCAGGCCCAACCAGACGAAGAACTCCAATCCGTTGCCGTCGGCGATGTGCTTCTGCACGGCCTCCGGGCCGGCATTGACGACCTTGCTGATCCGCTCTTCGATCTGGCGTCCCATCAAAGAGTTACAATCCTGACAGCAGGGGACTTTGAACCGTCCGTACTTAACGGCCCCGCCATTTGGCAATGTCATCGTCCTGTTAAACAGGTTGAATTTCCGCAGCACCCATTCAGGGATAACATGCTCGTCGTTGAACACTTTTGACCCGGGCTGTGCGCCGCAGATAAAGCAGCAGCGGCCGAGACAGATATCGTTCACAAACCGATCTTTGCTGAAAAACAGAACCTTACCGCTATGATCCAGGAACGAACCGTCTGAAGTTTTATGCCAAGCCATTGTCACCAACCGTCGCCGCCGCGGGCTTAAGCCCTACACGGGCCAGCACCGTCCTGCTACTGAAAGGGCATCGCCGGCCGGGACCGGTCACGGACAGGGATATGCGAAAGAACATGCTCCGGCCAACGGGCTCAGATCCCGCTTAGGGGATATTCATGTCGAGGAAGTCAAGAAAGGCGCAACGGCGACGGAAATGGCGGCGCCGGTCAAGGTCTGCAGCAACGCCGTCCGATGCGATGCATCAGGCGCTCGGAGAGTTTTTGACCGAGATGGGTCGCGTCGAGTTCAGGATGCTCCTGTTGATGGACCTCATCAATGAGGCACCGCTCGAAGCGCTGTTCGACGAGTATTCCGGACGGACGTTCGCGGACAAGATCAAGATCTTCAAGAAGTGGTGTGACTTCGGAGGCGTGCCCGATGAGCACAAGCCGACGCTACAACGTATTTACAAGGAGCTGGATGATCTCCGGCCGATGCGCAATTTCCTAGTCCATGGCGAGACATGGGAAGGCGCTTTCAAGGGCAAGCCGCGCCAGCCCTATCGGGTCGGACTCGTGAAAAAGAATCTTGAATATCTCGACGAATTCGAGCGCGCCGAACACGGTCCGAACGTCTTTGACGTCCAGCAGGTGCGTGATGCGACCAGGCGCTGCGCTGGGATTCACCGGGATCTTGCAGCGTTGCGGGACGCGATTGCCGCGACCGCCGTACCATTTGAAGAAGAAGTCACGCAGGCTCCGTGACCAACTGCTATCTCTGGGGACAATGGCCTTTTCCGACAACGCATTCCTCGCCAAACTGCGCGAACACGCCGATCGCGCCCGGCGCCTTTTCTCAAATCCGCAAAAGCCGGAACGGGAGCGCATGGTCGTGCGCGCATTCCTTCGTTGTATCGGTGAAGCCTTCGAGGACGGTGAGATCTTCGCGAGCAGGGACGAGCCGATCGACGTCCGATTTCGAACTGCCGATTTCCAAATCATGGACATCGTCGGCGATAACAAGCGCGGCTTGGCATGGCGTCGGCGCCAGGACAGATATCGCAATGCACAACATATCGCAGACGTGCTGGAGCCGTACACGCCGTCACAGCCGATGTCGTTCGACGACGCGGCCCAGCTCGTCGCCGATCGTCTGTCGGCGAAAGCCGCGCGGTATGGCGCCGCCGCTTGCGCGAGCTTGGATGCCTTGGTCTATATCGACCTTCACAATCGGCACCTTTGGCCGCTTAAGCCCACCGGTCATGGGCGCGCCGTTGCCATGCTTCAAACCCAGGGCTGGAGATCGGTCTCCATGCTCTTTGTGCCCTATGGCGTCGTGCTGCTGGCAGCGCCGGCCGCTCCGGCGGTCATCAGGACACGAGCCGGGCGGGTTCTGAACGAATGGCCGGGGCTCGATGGGTTATTTGACCCCTAATGGGCCACTGGCCATCTGCGCTTGTCCTTGGCTGACGGCCTCAGCGGAGATTTCCGCTCATCTTCGTCGGACCTGGGACGATCGGATCAGTGCGCCGGCTTAGAAATTCCGATAAAACCGCCGGCAACACCACGCCTAATCCCCAAACCGACAACAGCGGTCGCCTCGATGTACAATCTTCTTGTTTCCTCCAATGCCGAGGCCTGGAACGGCGAGCCCTGGCAGATCGAGTTCTCGCGCTGCGTTCGCGAGTATACCGAAAATGCGATCACCGAGCGGTTCGGAACGCTGGACGATGCCGCGGTCTCGGAACTCAAACGGCTGCCGTGCATCTTCGCCTACGAAGCGTTCAACCAGCTCGCACCGAAATTCGGCCTGATCCGCGACATCGCCAAACGGCAGGGACAGGTTCGGATCGAATACGAGCTGCAGGCCATCGATCCGTTTCTGTCCGCCGACGATCTCGAACAGCTCACCTTCGAGCTCGACATCGGTAAATGGGAAATGAACCGGACGCATTGGGCGGTCAAGGACGTCAATCTTGCGAAGGAATTACACGCCGCGCGGCGCATCACGCTGCCGTCTTGGACGGGGCAGGCGACCAAGACCGTCGATATCACCGAGCATCATTTCGACGTGGCTCTTTCTTTTCCGGGAGAGGTGAGGGCGATTGTCGAACAGGTGGCGCGCGAGTTGGAGGGAAGGATCGGGCCGAATTCCTACTTTTACGACAGCAACTACGTATCGCAATTGGCACGGCCGTCGCTCGACACATTGCTGCAGGAGATCTACCGGCATCGTTCGAAGCTGATCGTCGTGTTCCTGGGGTCCGACTACCAAAGGAAGGACTGGTGCGGCATCGAGTTTCGGGCGATCAGGGAGATCATCATGGAGCGCGACAATGCCCGTATCATGTTCGTGCGAACCGATGACGGCGCCGTCGACGGCGTTTTCAAGACCGACGGCTACGTCGACGCGCGCAGGTTCAGCCCGGCGCAGATCGCGCAATTCATCTGCGAGCGCCTGGCCGTGCTCACGCCGGCCTAGTCACCATGGACAAGACACCGATGATCTCCGATGGGGATGAGGCGCCGAAGGAGATCTCGGAGGTTACACGCCGTGCCATTATCGATCATTTCCGCACGGCGAACGTGAACTGGGCAGGGCGGCTGGAGGATGACGAGTTTCTGACCCGAATCTACGATCTCCCAAAGCTGCCGTCTCTCGATCATCGATACAAGGATGCAGCCGACGATATCTACCATCACTGCCGCTTCAATGATTGGGAGCGAGATTGGATCTTTTACGATCCCCGCTTCAATCTGATGCATGCGCCAGACTCGGAATTTCTTCGGTTTCTCTGCGAGACCGTGCACCCCGCCGTGCGGCCCGCCGACGATGAAGTCTCGAGGCTCGCGCGCGTCTATAACGAGGTGCTGACGCCCGACGGCTATCAAGTCGTCCCCGGAAAGACCATTTCCGGCAGACCGATCTTTGTCGCGCAATCGGCCCACCGCGCCGTTGTCTTCGAGGAGCCGACCGGTTGGCGGAAGGTTGACCGCCAGCTTCAGGAGATGCGGCTGCGGCTCGATAGCGCCGAGACCGAGGAGCAATATCAAGCCGTTGGCCTTCTCTGCCGCGAGGTGCTGATCTCCGTGGCGCAGGAGGTTTACGATCCCGCCCGGCATCCGCTCATCGACGACAAGACCCCCAGCGATACCGACGCCAAGCGGATGCTGGAGGCGATCTTCGAAGTGGAGCTGAAAGGTTCAAGCAACGAAGAGGCCCGCGCTCACGCCAAGGCGGCGGTACGTCTGGCGCTCGCGCTGCAGCACAAGCGGTTCGCTGATTTTAGAACCGCCGCGCTGTGCGCCGAGGGGACCTGGTCGGTCGTGAACATGCTGGCAATCATCGCTGGCCGGCGAGGCAGACGCATCACGTAGTCGATGGCCCGGAGGGTAACGTCACGACGCGGCGATCGACCATCAGGTGGCGCCGTTTCGCCGCGCCGGGGTCGGTGAGCCGCGGCGTGATCGAGACGACCGCGACCTTCCAGTCCGGCAAACGATCTTGTGGAGCCGGCATCACCCCGGACAGCACGGTCAGACCCCGTCGTTCCAGGTTACCGACACAGGTGAGGATGTCGTTATAGAGATCGCGGCGCCCCCGCTCGGACGGCGGAGGCTCGGCGATATCCGACAAGATAAATGACGCAAGATCGAGCCATTCCTGCAGACCCGCGATATCATCGTCATAGGCATCGGGCACTTCCGGACGATGAATCAGGACAGCATCACATCGTGCGGCGTCGCGAACCGCGCGATGCGTCGTCATCGGCGCGACCGGGACGACCTCAAGATGGGAATAGGTGTCCACCAGACTGGCAGCCGCTTCGCCGGCACCCAATGGCAAGCGGGGCGCTGTGAAATATCCCACCTCGTAGCCGAACGCCTGAGCAATCCTGTCCAGCGCGTCGTCGCTCACGCGCTCGCCGCGTTCGATGCGCTCCACGGTCGAGACCGAGACACGCGCGAAGTCGGCGAGCGTCGTCGTCTTCCATTGCCGCAGTCCGCGGTTCCATCGCACCACGAAGGCTACCAGTTCGATGGGCGGCGCCGTCGGGACGTCGACAGGTCTCTCCGGCAGTTGTGTGATCTTGTCCAACAGGTCTTGGGTCGTCATGAGCATTGGCTCCTTTCATGGTCGAAAGGATGCACGATCCTCGCCGGCCAAAAGAGGTCGAAAAATCCTTCATGCCCAGGAAACCCAACGCTCATGCTCGCTCCGCCGCACAGTCTGGACCGCCACGACCTGGCGGTTGCGATATGGCGCGACATCCGGGCCTGGCTCTGTCGTCAGCATCGCGAAGGCCGACGATGATTGCCATGATCCTCGCGCCAGATTCCGGCGATCGCCATCCTTCCCATGTAGCAACGACCAGGCCCGATGGGAGGGGGACGCCGCCGCCGACGCCTATGCGCCTTGCGCCTCCGGCTACCCCCGGACGCCGACAAATGAGCAAGCGCGATATATTTCAGCTATAAGAGTTACGCCGTATTTTGGACGTATTTAAGGTAATACTATTTAAGTGAAACCGAGGATGGGGAATGCCGCTCAATCTTTCCAACAGTCAGGCGCTCGGGCGGACCTACGCGGCGGCGCGCATGATGGCGGGCCTCGACCAGGGTGCCCTCGCGGCCCAGGCCGGGCTTTCTGCCGGCACGATTTCCAACGTCGAACGCGGGCGGGATTCCAGACCCGAGACACTGAAAGCGATCCGTCTCGCCCTGAATCGGGAAGGGGTCTTGATCGGATTCAGCCGCAACAACGGCCTGGCGACGGTGTCGATCGGTTTTGCCGCCGATGATTCAGATGAGGAGTAAGGTAATGCGTACTTATTTTGGCGAATTCAACCGGGTGGTCGGCGACAACATTCGCCGTGCCATGAGCGTCCTCCGATCCTGGGGTCTCGACGTGCAGTTGCTACCGCACAAGACCGCACTACGGATCGAGCGACCGGACGATATGTCGTGGACCGATTTCAAGCGTGCCATCCGCGCTGTGCTGCAGCCCCGGCGCGGATCGGCGATGATCTCAAGCGAATCCACGGGGCGGACCTACGTCTGCAGCAATCGGGGCAACCAGCCCGGCGATTTCCAGCGTCAGTGAGAAGGGACTTCGCGGTGCTGGCCTTTCACGAAACCGAGACGTGCGAGGGCATCATCCAGCATCTCGAGCAGCGCCAGTGCGCGTGGCGCTCGGACGTACAGATACGCGACAGAGGCAGCGAGACGTCGGCGGATGCCCGCGTCGAGATGACGTTCCGCCTGGGTGACCAGCTCTATGCCATCGAGCACACCGGCATCGAGCCGTTCGACGGCTTCATGGCGCATCAAAATCGTGCTGCATCACTATTCTTGCCGCTTCAGGCCGCCGCGGCTGCGGCGTTGGGCTCGGTGTTGGCCAACGGCGTCGTCATCGAAATGCACCTGCCGATCGACGCCTTCACGGATCGCAAGATGCCCGAGGTGCGCGCCATTCAGGCCGCGTTGCTCGCCTGGATCACCGCCACCGCGCCGACACTGCCGCCGCGTCGCTATGCCGATTATCGGGACACGCTCGTGACGGCCCAGCCGGCCGGCGTGCCGTTTCAGGCTTCCTTAGTACGGTTCGACGGCATCGCCGGGATGGAGGGCCGATTCCAGCTCAAGCATCTGACGCGCGGCAGCGAGACGCCGCGCGTCGAGCGCATCGCGCGCGCCTGCGAGAAGAAGTTTCCCAAGCT
Organism: Tardiphaga sp.; assembly: GCF_041424195.1. Taxonomy (NCBI): domain Bacteria; kingdom Pseudomonadati; phylum Pseudomonadota; class Alphaproteobacteria; order Hyphomicrobiales; family Nitrobacteraceae; genus Tardiphaga; species Tardiphaga sp. The sequence continues at coordinate 48,938 of NZ_JBGMOE010000103.1, forward strand.
CGCGCGCTGGAAACAGTCGGACGGCGCCCGGACCGTCTTGGTATTCGAAGACAATGACGTGCAGCTTACCAATGTTTCTATCGTCGCCGAGGCCTACCTTCCGATCGCCAGCGCGCGCGCCGACGCGCCGGACGAGACCTATATGGTCTCGACCTATACATCGCCGTGGTACGCGTGGCCGCTGTTGGTCGCCGGGCAGAGCTATTTCGACCTCGCGGCGATCAGCCATCCCATTCATTTCGAGATGGACACGAGCGGCCGTCTCCTCAAACCGGGCTTGACGGCACATGTCTGAAACCAACACTCCCGACCATAGCCGTGTGCCGTTGCCGCCGCAGCTTCAACAGGCGATCGAGGCGTTCAAGGGCTGGACGAGCCAGCATCTCCTGTCCGAGCAGAACGACAGCACGATTGCGACCACCCTCTATCACTACACCGATGTGCGCGGTCTCAAGGGCATGCTCGAGGCCGGACAGATCTGGTTCACCGACTACCGGCATCTCAACGACCCCAGCGAGTTGACCCACGGCATCGATATGGCCCGCGATGTGGCCCAGCACATTGCCACCGGAGCGGATGGCCGGGTCCGGCTGTTTCTCGACTACTTTCTCGATCTCTTTCGACACGACAATTTCGCACCGACCCTGGAATTCTTCATCGCCTGTTTCAGCCGTGCACGAGACGATCTCGGCCAGTGGCGCGCCTATGCGGACAACGGACGAGGCGTCGCGATCGGGCTCTCCCCATCGCTCTTCGCCGTCGCCGACGCTCCGCCACCCGGTCAGCTTCCGGAGTTTGTTGGTCCGGTTCGCTACAGTCTGGCCGATGTGTGCGGCCGGCACGAAGCCTGTCTTGAGGAAGCAGCGGCGATCTTTCTCGCCGCCGCGAACGCCAACGCCGATCTGCTGGCCGACAAAACTGTCGGCATCCCGTTCATGGACCAGTTCGTCCGCGAGATCATCGCTTCGCCGCTGATCTGGAACTGCCTCACCTCGAAGCACCCTGCTTATGAGCACGAGCAGGAGGTGCGTCTGGTGATGATGGGAACGCCGGCCGTCGTCTCGCCATTCGTCACGACGCGCTTTCGCGGCAGCGAGATCGTTCCCTACATCGCCCAGCCGATGCCGCTCCGCGTCCAACACAAGATCGCCGAGATCGTCGTCGGTCCAGCGGCGCCGCCCGACGCCGAGCGGACCGTGCGCACCATGCTCCGCTCCATCGGAATCAATTGGGACTTTCCCATCGGCCGATCCGACATTCCCTATCGGGCGTCCTGACCCGGCTCGGGAAGGGGATCCCTGCGATACCGTTTACACGGCGTCCTTGGCCGCCTTGACCGGACGCGCCCTGACAATCTTGCGCGCCGGCTTCGCCTTGAAGGTCATGGCCTCGCCTGTGAAGGGATTCGTGCCTTGGCGAGCCTTGGTGGCGGGTTTCTTGATGACGACGAATTTGGCGAAGCCGGGAACGAGGAAGACACCGTTCTTCTTCAACTCCTTGTAGCCGATCTCGGCGAGCGTCTCGATAACGCCTTTAACGTCCTTCTTGGCCACTTCGTTCTTCGTCGCGATCTGCTCGATCAACTGCGATTTCGTCATCTGCGTTGTCATCGTGGCTCCTTTGATTCGGGAAGCCGCGAGCATAGACGGTGGAATCATGAAAATCAGGGATTTCCGGCGGCAGCGTCAGCGGTCTCGCGCGTCCGGAATCGACAGATCGATGTGGCGTCGCCCTGCGGGCCGGGCTGTCGGCTGCGCTGAAGCCCCGCGAGTTGCGGGTCTTCACCCTGCGGGCGTCCATCCCTGACGCAAGAGGTGTGGCGCGCGGCGCGGGCGCGATCTCCTGCGCCGCGTGTGGATCCATCGCAATTGAGAGGAAGAGTGCGGACCGGGTTTCCCGCGACGGGTTGAGGGTCGGGAGAGAGGCTTCCGGCGCCCGTCGCGGAGAACCGCGATGTCCAGACATGACCGCAGCGCGCGCGCCGGCCACGACCGTGCGAGCCTTTATACTGAAATCACCGACAAGATCATCGCCGAGCTGGAAGCCGGTCGCATCCCGTGGGTTCAACCGTGGGGCACTGCGGCGGTGAGGGCGCCGCTCGCGATGCCGTGCAACGCCACCACGCAGCGCCGATATTCCGGGATCAACGTGCTGATCCTGTGGGGCGCCGTCATCGAGCGCGGCTTCTCGGGCCAGAGCTGGCTCACCTTCCGCCAGGCACTTGGTCTGGGCGGCCATGTCAGGAAGGGCGAGCGCGGCACCACTGTCGTCTATGCCGATCGCTTCACGCCGGAGGACGAACGCCGCCGCGCTGCCGAGACCGGGGAGGAGCCGGGCGCGATCCCGTTCCTCAAACGCTTTACCGTGTTTAACACCGGTCAATGCGACGGATTGCCCGAGGAGATCGCCGCGTCGATTGTCCCGCCGCCGCCGGGCGAGATCGCGCCGCAGGCCGAGGCTTTGATCGCCGCGGCCGGGGCGGATTTCCGCATCGGCGGTGCGCGCGCCTATTATAATGTCACGGGTGACTTTGTGCAGGTGCCGCCGCCTGGCGCGTATTTTGAGCCGATCAACTGGCACCGCACCGCCTTCCATGAGCTCGGTCATTGGACCGGCGCGTCCTCCCGGCTCAAGCGGGATCACTCCGGATCGTTCGGCTCGAAATCCTACGCGCGCGAAGAACTGGTCGCGGAAATGGCCGGCGCGTTCGTCTGCGCCTCGCTCGGCATCGTGCCGACGGTGCGCCACGCCGATTACATCGGCTCGTGGCTGGAGGTGCTGCGCGAGGATAACCGTGCCGTCGTGCGCGCGGCGAGCGCGGCGTCGAAGGCGTCCGATTTCCTGCTCGCGTTCCAGCCGCACGCCATCGACGTCGGCGCCGAGGGCAACGAGGAGGCCGCGTGATGCGTTCGCTTCCTACCTCAGCCGTTCGTCGTTGCGGCGCGCTTGAGAGTGAGAGGAGGGCCGGGGTGTCCGCGACGGGTTGGAGGTCGAGAGAGAGTCTTTCGGCCGCCCGTCGTGGAGTGATCGACATGGCTACAGCCGTTCCGAAAATCAAACTCAGTCCCTCGCGTGACATCCCCTTCAACAAGCTGGTCTTGAGCCAGTCGAACGTCCGGCGCGTGAAAGCGGGCGTCTCGATCGAGCAATTGGCGGAGAGCATCGCACTTCGCACGTTGCTTCAAAGCCTGAGTGTCCGGGCGGTCCTCGACGAAGACGGCAAGGAGACCGGCATGTTCGAGGTGCCGGCCGGCGGCCGGCGCTATCGCGCTCTTGAGCTGCTGGTGAAACAGAAGCGCATGACGAAGACACAGCTTGTTCCTTGCGTGATCCGAGACGACGGTCTCGCTGAGGACGATTCCCTGGCTGAGAACGATGAGCGGGTCGGTCTGCATCCGCTCGACCAGTTCCGCACGTTCAAGCTGCTGCGTGATGGCGGCATGAGCGAGGACGACATCGCCGCCCGGCACTTCGTGTCGTCGGCGATCGTCAAGCAGCGCCTGCGGCTGGCATCGGTGTCGCCGAAGCTGCACGAGATTTATGCCGACGACGGCATAACCCTCGAACAGCTCATGGCATTCTCCGTTACTGCCGACCAGGCGCGCCAGGAGCAGGTCTGGGATAATGTCAGCCGCTCTCAGCTCGACGAGCCGTACCAGATCCGGCGGATGCTGACGGAGAACACCGTCCGCGCTTCCGACCGTCGCGCCCAGTTCATCGGGCTCGATGCCTACGAGCAGGCCGGTGGCGCCGTCATGCGCGACCTGTTCGAACACGATGACGGCGGGTGGCTGCAGGATGTGCCGTTGCTTGATCGCCTCGTCACCGAGAAGCTGACGGCGCAGGCTGAAATCATTGGGGCCGAAGGCTGGAAGTGGATCGCGGTGGCGGTCAATTTCCCCTATGGCCACACCGACGACCTGCGCGAGTTGGAGGGTCTACCGGCAGATCTGACCGACGACGAACGTGCGTCGATCGAGGCGTTGAAGGCGGAGTACGACAAGCTCGAGGCCGAATACGCCGAAGCCGACGAACTGCCCGACGAGATCGATCAACGGCTCGGCGAAATCGAGGCGGCGCTGTCCGCCTTCGACGCCCGGCCGATGACCTACGATCCGGCCGAGATCGCCCGCGCCGGCGTCTTCATCAGCGTCGATGACGAGGGCGCGCTGTCGGTCGATCGCGGCTATGTCCGACCGGACGATGAAGCTCCCGTCGGCGTCGACGTTGAAGCGGAATCCGACGCCGACGGTGAAAACGCAGGCGGTGGCGAGGCCGACGTGGCGGTCCAACGCGCCATCATCACGGTCGGCGGCGCGCCGGCCGAACCGGAAGATGACGAGGACGACGCGATCAAGGCGTTGCCGGACCGGCTGATGACCGACCTGACCGCGCATCGGACCTTGGCCTTACGCGATGCTTTGGCAACCCACACGTCGGTGGCTTTCGTGGCGGTGCTGCACAACTTCGTGCTGGCGACGTTCTATCGCTTCGCAACATCGAGCGGTTGTCTGGAAATCGCGGTGCGCTCCCCGACGCTTCCCGCCCAGGCGCCGGGACTGAACGACTGCGCCTCGGCCAAGGCGATTGATGCGCGTCACGATGCGTGGAAGGCACGATTGCCGAAGGAGGATGGCAGACTCTGGGGCGCACTGATGGCGTTCGACGAGGCCGAACAGGCATCGCTGCTTGCACATTGCGCCTCGCTCAGCGTCAACGCGCTCTACGAGCCGGCCAATCGCTACAATGAAGGCCGCGTCTCCGCGCATGGCGTTCGCCGCAGACTCGATCAGGCGGATGTCTTGGCGCGCGCCGTCGGTCTCGACATGGCGGCGGCGGGCTGGAAGACCGGCGTCGACAACTATCTCGGCCGCGTCACCAAGCCCCGCATTCTCGAAGCGGTGCGCGAGGCCAAGGGCGAACCGTCCGTGCAGCTCATCGACCACCTCAAGAAGGGCGATATGGCGCGCGAGGCCGAGCGGCTGTTGGAGGGCACCGGCTGGCTGCCCGAGCCGCTGCGTTCCGCCGATGCCGAAGTTGTGGCCGATGCGGCGGCCGGTGAAGCGGAATCGTTGCCCGCATTTCTCACCGGTGACGACGAGATCCACGCCGACGCCGATGAAGATCAGCCGCATGTCATCGCGGCGGAATGATTGATCAACGCGGGGCGGCGCAAGCCGTTCCGCATCTCTCCATCTCACCGCATCCCATCACATGCCCGGCCCCTGCAGCGACAGGGACACGCCGGGCTTTTCCATTTCAGGAGACCGATATGTTTGATAATGCCAATCCCGCCGCTCGGATCGTTGCGGCCGCGCGACTGATCCTTTCCCACCTCGAACGTGGCCATCGCGTCGACGCCGCCAGCCTGCGCGCGGCGATGGAATCCGCCTTCGCCGGTTCCGATGCCGGTGGTGCTTGGGACTGGAAGACCGCATACGACGTCTGCGAGGCCGCGACGGTCTTGTTCGTCCGCAAATTCGGTCCAGCGATGCGGGCGCGTGCCGCGTCGCCGCCCGCCATGCTGCCGATGCTGGCGAAGGTTGCCGGCCTTCTCCCCACGCATACGCGGCGATCGGAAGCGAGCGAGGCTTTTCAGCAATTCAGCACGCCCATTGGATTGGGGCTTGCGGCTTCCGCCGCCGCTGACATCACGCCGGCCGACATCGTCCTCGAACCATCGGCTGGTACAGGCTTGCTCGCCATTCTCGCGGAATTGTCAGGCGCGTCGCTCGCGCTCAACGAACTCGCCGATGCTCGCGCTTCGCTTCTCTCACTGCTCTTTCCTGCCGTTCCCGTCACCCGCTTCGATGCGGCGCATATCGACGATCATCTCGACGCCGGCATCACGCCGAGCGTCGTGCTGATGAACCCACCATTCTCGGCCGTCGCGCATGTCGATCGCCGCATTGCCGACGCGGCACTGCGTCATATCTCGTCGGCGCTGGCGCGGCTCGCCGATGGCGGTCGTCTGGTCACGATCACCGGAGCGAACTGCGCACCGGATAGTCCGGTGTGGCGCGACGCGTTCGTCGGCTTGCAGGAGCGGGGGAGGATCGTGTTCTCGGCCGCGATCGACGGGGCGGTCTATGCCAGGCACGGCACCACCATGGATACGCGCCTCACCGTGATCGATAAGCGCGCGGCCGACGATCCGACCGCGTTTCCAGCTTCGCCCGGTCTCGCGCCTGACGTCGCCACGTTGCTGGGCTGGATCGCCGAACGCGTGCCGTCGCGGCTGCCGATAACGGCCCCGCTGGCCAGCCCGATCATCGTTCGATCGGTGGCAACCGGCGCATCGCGTCCTGTCGTCTTGCGCGCTTCCTCCATCCCGGCGACGGCTCCCGAACCCAAAGCGATCGAGCTTGCGTATGAGGTCATCGATTGGAAGCCGGTCGAGGGCGGCAATATTACTGACGCGCTGTACGAAGAATATGGATTGCAATCGATCCGGATTCCCGGCGCGTGCCCTCATCCGACCAAACTCGTGCAGTCGGCTGCGATGGCCTCGGTGGCGCCGCCGCAACCGAGCTATCGCCCGCATCTTCTCGCCAACACCGTGTCGGACGGATTGCTGTCCGATGCCCAGCTTGAATCCGTGATCTATGCTGGGGAGGCGCATTCCCGTTTCCTCGCCGGATCATGGACGGTCGACGAGACCTGGGACATTGTCTCTGCCGCATCCGACGACACCGAACACGCGGTACGCTTTCGATGTGGCTGGTTCCTCGGCGACGGCACCGGCGCCGGCAAGGGCCGGCAGGCCGCCGGCATCCTGCTCGACAACTGGTTGAAGGGCCGCACCAAGGCGGTCTGGATCTCCAAATCCGACAAGCTGATCGAGGATGCCCAGCGCGACTGGTCGGCGCTCGGCATGGAGCGCCTGCTGATCACACCGCTGTCGCGCTTCCGCCAGGGCACGCCAATCTGTCTGGAGCAGGGCGTCCTTTTTACCACCTATGCCACGCTACGCTCCGACGCGCGTGACGAGAAGGTATCGCGGGTCAGACAGATCGTGGAATGGTTGGGCGCCGACTTCGATGGCGTCATCATCTTCGACGAGTCTCACGCGATGCAGAATGCCGGAGGCGGGAAGGGTGAACGCGGTGATGTCGCGGCCTCGCAGCAGGGGCGCGCCGGGCTTCGCCTGCAACATGCGTTGCCGAATGCGCGCGTGGTCTATGTCTCGGCGACCGGCGCGACCACCGTGCACAATCTCGCTTACGGCCAACGTCTCGGATTGTGGGGCGGCGAGAACTTTCCGTTTGCGACGCGCGGTGAGTTCGTCGAGGCGATCGAGGCCGGCGGCGTCGCGGCGATGGAGGTGCTGGCACGCGACCTCAAGGCGCTCGGTCTCTATGCCGCGCGGTCGCTCTCCTACGACGGTGTCGAATACGAACTGATTGAACATAAGCTCACCGACGAGCAGATCCGCATTTACGATGCGTATGCCGGCGCCTTCAGCGTCATCCATAACAACCTTGAAGCCGCGATGAAGGCCGCGAATATCACCGGCGCCACGGGCACGCTGAACGCGCAGGCCAAGTCCGCCGCGCGGTCGGCTTTCGAATCCGCCAAGCAGCGCTTCTTCAATCATCTCATTACCGCGATGAAAACGCAGTCGCTGATTGCTTCGGTCGAGCGTGATCTGAAAGCCGGCCACGCCGCCGTCATCCAGATCGTCTCGACCGGTGAGGCGCTGATGGAGCGGCGTCTCGCCGAAATTCCGACCGAGGAGTGGGGTGATGTTCAGGTCGACATCACGCCACGCGAATACGTGCTGGATTATCTCGTGCACTCCTTCCCGACGCAGCTCTATGAGCCGTTCACGACCAGCGAGGGCGATCTGTCGTCGCGGCCGGTATTCCGAGACGGCCAGCCGGTGCAATGCCGGGACGCGGTCGCCCGCCGTGATCGGCTGATCGAGAAGCTGGCATCGCTATCACCAGTCCACGGCGCGCTCGACCAGATCGTGCAGCGCTTCGGTACGGACATGGTGGCGGAAGTCACAGGCCGCTCGCGACGTATTATCCGCAGGACCGGGGCAGACCACGTCGATCGACTCGTGGTCGAGAACCGTGTCGGGTCTGCGAACCTCGGCGAGACCCAGGCCTTCATGGACGACCTCAAGCGCATCCTGGTGTTCTCCGGTGCCGGCGGCACCGGGCGCTCCTATCACGCCGAGCTTTCGGCCAGGAACCGTCGTCTCCGCGTACATTATCTCCTGGAGGCCGGGTGGAAGGCCGACGCCGCAATTCAGGGGTTGGGTCGGACCAACCGCACCAACCAGGCGCAGCCGCCGCTGTTCCGGCCGATTGCGACCAACGTGAAGGCAGAGAAGCGCTTCCTCTCGACCATCGCGCGGCGTCTCGACACGCTGGGCGCCATTACCAAGGGCCAGCGCCAGACCGGCGGGCAGGGCCTCTTCCGCGCCGAGGACAATCTCGAAAGCCATTACGCGCGCGATGCGCTGCGCCAGCTCTATGTCTTGCTCGTCACCGGCAAGGTCGCCGGCTGTTCGCTTCAAGCATTCGAGGATGCGACCGGATTGAAGCTGACGGACTCGGGCGGCATCAAGGACGATCTGCCGCCGATCACCACGTTCCTCAATCGCTTGCTGGCGCTGACCATCGACCTGCAGAACATCCTGTTCACGGCGTTCGAGCAATTGCTGACTGCACGCATCGAGGGTGCGATTGCCAGTGGCACCTACGATGTCGGGCTGGAGACGCTGCGAGCCGAGAGCTTCACCGTCTCCGCGCGCGAGACGATCTACACCCATCCTGGCACATCCGCCGAAACCCGCCTGCTGACGATCACCCAGCGCGAGCGCAACCGCCCGGTGACTCTGGACGAGGCGTTCGAGCGTCTGTCCGACCCGCGCGCCTTGCTGCTGATCAACACCCAGTCGGGCCGTGCCGCCGTGCAGGTGCCGGCACGTAGCGTGATGTCGGACGACGGCGAGGTGGAACGCCGCGTTCGGCTGATCCGGCCGATGGAGCATGCCGCCATGCCTTTGGCGGCAATGCCGCAGACCCATTGGCAGGAAGCCAACCGCGACGGCTTTGCAAGAGCCTGGCAGGCCGAAGTCGCGGAGGTCCCGCCGTTCACAGACAGCGAGATCCATATTGTCGCCGGTCTGTTGCTGCCGATCTGGAAGCGTCTCCCGAACGAATCGACACGGGTCTATCGGCTTCAGACCGACAGCGGCGAGCGCATCATCGGCCGCAAGGTCTCGTCGGCCTGGGTCGCCAGTGCTCTGGAGGCGGGGACTTCAACTCTATCTCCGGATGCCGCCTTCATCGCGCTGATGGACGGCAAGACCATTCTCGATCTTGCCGAGGGTCTTCAGCTTCGACGCGCGCGCGTGATGGGCACCCACCGGATCGAACTTTCCGGTTTTACAGATGTGATGCGCGACCGGCTGCGCGCCTACGGCCTTTTTAGCGAGATCATCTCCTGGAAGCTGCGGTTCTTCGTTCCGGTCGATGCGACCGGGTCGGCGATCCTTGCCAAGGTGCTGGAGCGCTATCCGATCGCGCGTATCGCCGACCGGGCGGCGGCGTGACATGGCGCATGATGCGGCAGAGCTGGCGCATCGGCTCGCGCGCGAGGCCGAAGCGGTGTGCCGACATTATCTCTCCCAAGGGTGCCGGGTCGGAAACTACTGGCAGGTCGGCGACGCCAAGAATACGCAGGGCCGCTCGATGTTCGTGCGGCTGACCGGCGACCCGTCCGGCAAACGCCGTCCCGGAAAATGGACCGACGCGGCGACCGGCGAACACGGCGACCTGCTCGACATCATCAGCGAAACCTGCGGCTTGGTCGATTTCCACGATGTGGCCGACGAAGCACGACGTTTCCTGAGTTTACCACGGCCCGAGCCGAAGCCCGGAATTCCTGGGCGCTTATCGCCAGCGCCGATGGGCTCGCCGGAATCGGCCCGCCGGCTGATTGCGATATCGAGGCCGATCGCTGGCACTCTCGTCGATTTCTATTTGCGCCACCGCGGTATCACCCATCTGGATGACGTCAGCGCACTGCGATTTCACCCACGCTGCTACTATCGCCCCGATGCCGACGCGCCGACTCAGACTTGGCCCGCGATGATCGCTGCTGTCACCGATCTCAAAGGCCACATCACCGGCGCGCATCGCACCTGGCTCGATCCATCCGGTTGCGACAAGGCGCCAGTCGACACGCCGCGGCGCGCGATGGGCCATCTCTTGGGCAATGCCGTTCGCTTCGGCGTCGCCGATGACGTGATGGCGGCGGGCGAGGGGATCGAGACCATGATGTCGCTCCGCTGCGTCATGACGACCCTGCCGATGAATGCCGCGCTCTCGGCCGCGCATCTCGCCGCCATCCTGTTTCCGGCCACGCTGCGCCGTCTCTATATCGTGCGTGATGACGATCCGGCGGGCGATAGTGCGATGGGGAGCTTGAGTGCACGAGCACAGGCGGTCGGGATCGAGGCGATCACGCTGTCGCCACGTTGCGACGACGTCAACGGGGATCTGCGGCGTCGCGGCATCGATGCGTTACGGGCAGCATTGCGGGTGCAGATCGTCCCGGAAGACGTTGGCCGCTTCTTGCATCCGGACGTCAGCGCCGGGACGGGGTGAGGCAAGCGGCGTTCCGATCATGCGCCGCCTTCGGTGTTGGCTTCTCATCGTGTCGGAGAGGTCCGCGTCCCCGGCCTTCTGAGAGGGCGATCGAGCCGTCAAACGGTCCGGCCCCGCAATGGCGGATGGCCGACTATTTTCCGTCGCGCCCTGCATTGTTTCCATCGCGCCGGGCGCGATGGAGGAGGGCGCTTTACATCGCGAGTCAAAATAGTCGGCCCCCACCATCCTCCGCTGCGCTCCGGCCGCTTCCGCTTCGCTGCAGCGGTGCAGGTCCGGCCCGCCCGACGGCTTTCGTCGCCACGAAGGCCGCGATGGGCGCGGCCGATCCGAGCACAAGGAAGCCGCCATGACGACCGACGACGACACCACCGGCTACGAGCCGCCGCAGGCATCATCCCCGACCGATCATCTGCTGACCGAACTCCAGCTCTACGGCCACCGCCCGTTCCAGGACGAACCCGATCCGCGGCCGTTGCCCGACCCCCGCATCGCCGCCGGCGCCGTCGCCGACATTTTTGACGCCCTCATCGGCAGCCTTGATGACACCCGGCTCGAACCCGACCTTGACGATCTGTTGTGGTCGACCGTCAATCTCTTCCATCGCGCGACGGAGCGGATCGCACGCCACCTCGACGACAACGAGCAGGCGCAGCGACGCGGCCAACGCGAACAGGATGGCTCCGAGGTGCGGTCGGTCGAACTGGAACGCCTCATCGCCGAGGGCATGACGCTCAGCGAGCGTCGCAACGCCATGGAGTTCTTTCGCGACCATGCCGCCGAACACTACGAACGGCGCACCCACACGGCGTGGCGCCCGCGGTCCGGGTCGATGGTCAACCACCGCGCGCTCACCGCGACCATGATCGACAGCCGCGACTACCTCGCGGCCAAGCGTCGGGCCGAGACCGAGGTGATGCTGCCGCCCGGACCGAAGGTGGCCTTCAGCGGCGGGCTCGACTTCAACGATCACCGCCTGATCTGGGACGTGCTCGACAAAACCCGCATCAAACACGCCAACATGGTGCTGCTGCACGGCGGATCGCCGAAAGGTGCCGAGTTGATCGCGTCCAAATGGGCCGACAATCGCAAGGTGCCGCAGATCGCCTTCAAGCCGGACTGGACACGGCACGCGAAAGCCGCACCTTTCAAGCGCAACGATGCGATGCTCGACGTGCTGCCGATCGGTGTCCTGGTCTTCCCGGGAACTGGTATCCAGGAGAACCTCGCCGACAAGGCGAAGAAGCTCGGCATCCCGGTCTGGAAATTCGGCAAGAAGCCTGAGGAGGGAGGCGCGTAAGCGCCGCCGCCTTTTCATCGAGTTTCAAACACGATGCGGCGCATTGAAACGCGCCGCAGAAAAATCTGCTGCCACAATGGATCAATTTTGCTATTGTTCGACTTGCGCCGTGGTGGTGGTGGAGGCGCGACCCTTGCACTCTTGTGACAGGATAAACCACCATGGTCGCCATCGGCGTTGTTCTCAATCTCGTCGGACTCGGCGTCTTCTGCTGGCTGTTGTTTACGCTGGCCGTTTATGCCTTGCCGTTTTTTATCGCCGTCACCGCGGGCCTCTTCGCCTATCACAGCGGAGCGGGTTCGCTCGGCGCCGTTACGCTCGCTCTCCTTACCGGCGGCGCGACGCTCGCAGCGGCGCAGATCGCCTTCACGCTGGTCCGGGCGCCGTTCCTCCGTTTCGTTCTTGCGGTGCTGTTCGCGGGACCGGCCGCAGTCGCCGGGTTCTACGCGACGCACGGCCTTGCCGCGTTCACGACACCTTCGGAGATGTGGCAGAATATCTTTGCCGTCGTCGGCGCGATGGTCGTCGGCGCAACCGCCTGGCTGCGGCTGGCCGATGCCCCGCTCGACGGTGGAACATCGCGAGCGGATCAGGACGTCGTCCGGCGCCGCGGTCTGACCTCGACCTGAGGCAGCCCGCCGCCCGTCGCCAGATTCACGCTTTCCGAAGCGTTGCCGCATGCTCGCGCACTAACCTCGAGCGGGTCACGCTTCGCGGACGAACGGATGTCCGTGCGCCGATGGCTGGCCGACATCGCCGCGGCACGGTGCATTGGGTCGGCAGTGTTGGAGTGACAGGCGAAAAACTGCCCGGACATCGACGACGCTATCCCAGATCGCCAGATGTTGCGTGGTAAGGCGCAGGTTCGCTGGTTCTTTCTCCTTGCAAGGCTCTGTCACGCCGAGCGCGGGTCATCGGGTCTCTGTGATGGCCTGATCTGGCCGAACGACGGCTGCGCCTCGATCGCCTAGCTGCAATGCCGTCGTTCAACTTTCTTCCCCTGGGCTTCGCCCATTCCTCGCGCAAGACAAGAAAGTTGCCCGCCTGGCATCCTCCGCTGCGCTTCGGTCCGAAGACGGATGCAGCGCCGATCGCCTCCGGCCTGTCGATCGCCATCGAGACCGCGATGGTCGCGGCTCGGAAACAGAGAACAAGGAGAATTACCATGGCGAACATCGGCACCTTCACCAAGAACGAGGCTGGCGCATTTATCGGCGAAATCGTCACGCTCAGCTTCCAGGCCAAGAACGTCCGCCTCGTCCCCGAGACCAACCGGGCCAACGAGAACGCCCCGAGCCACCGCGCCTATGTCGGCCGGGCCGAGATCGGCGCCGCCTGGCCCAAGCGCTCCGCGGAACAGCGCGACTACCTCTCGGTCAAGCTCGACGATCCGAGCTTCAACGCTCCGATCTACGCGAACCTCTTCGACGACGAGGAGGGCGGCAGCTACACCCTGATCTGGTCGCGCCCGCAGAAGGCTCGCACGGCTTCCGTCGATTGATCAATCCGCTCTCAGATGCCCCGCCGGGAGGCGGGGCATCTCGCGCGCTCAAGGCGTCGCCTATCGACCGCGCGCGAAGCACGCGCGGCGAGGGCGTCCATCTTCAAAAGGGAAATTACTACGCGGCCGCCCGCGCCGACGGGTCGCGCTGCGTCTCGACGCGCGTCTGAAAGGCATGATCGCAAGCGTCACAGCGCCAGTGCAGGATGACTCGATCCGCGCTGACGAACGTAGCATGCTCGGCGGCGAACAGCGCCTCGCCGCAGGCCGGGCAGCCCCGAAACCCCATGAAGCGCGCAAATATCCGCAGGCGAGAATCTGTCGTCATCGGCACCGGCTCCTCGGTGCACCGCATAAGCGCCCGGTGTGAAGACGACGTGACTTCTACGGTGAAGATTCAAGGTCTCTTTGTGGCGCAAGTCCGGGCGAACGATGTCTTCGCAGCCGCAGCAAATCGCAGGATGCAATCTCCGCCCGCGATGTGATCTTGAGACCAGAGCCGATGCGACGCCGCCGGATCAGGACTTGCCGCGCGACGGCTTCGACGCGCGCCGTAGCAGCGCATCGGGCTCGACACCGAGCACCTCGGCCAATTTTCCAACCATGTCGATGGTCGCGGCGTAAACGCCGCGTTCGAGCGAGCTGATATAGGTCCGGTCGACGTCCGCTTCATGCGCCAACGCCTCCTGCGACAGCCCCTTGGCATGCCGGGTCCGGCGCAGGTTGCGGGCGAACACCTCTCGAATCTCCATTCGAAAAGTGTTCGTCTTGTAGGGTATTTCACTACGGAGTATACTCGACAAACCGATCCTGCTTGCCTCCTGGAATCCGACGGAATTCGGAGGCAGCCGGGACGCGGACCTCTTGACGATTTGCGGTAAAAGCCGGGCGACCTGTTAATGGCCCAAAAACTGTCATCGGTCCGAAGCAAGAGTGCCGTATTTTTGCGGTACGAATGTCGACAGATGACTGGCGCGAGTTTTCGCCATGACAAAAATTGCCTTTGACGACCATCCCCCCGACCTGCCGCATGTCACGCCTTACGACGAGCGGCACCTCAAGACCTACCTTCGGCTGCTTGATGCCGATGAGGAGGGGGCCGACTGGCGTGAGGTCGTGCAGGTGATTTTCGGTCTCGACGCGGAACGCGAGGCGGATCGCGCGCGTAGCGTGCATGACAGTCATCTTGCTCGCGCACGATGGATGACCAAGGCCGGATATCGTGACCTGCTCAAACCACCATTTCAATGAGTTGAGTAGGCGACGTTTTTCATGGCACCACGCCTATTCCATCACCTTTCGCTGATCGCGGTGTTGCAACACGCGTTGCAGCGACGGCGACTTCTGCACATCGACGATGCTTCCGGATACTCGGCGACGGGGAGGGGCATGCCTTTCTTGAGGCTGAGTAGCGCTGGAGTGGTCGCATGCCGGATGATGAAAGTTGGCGGTCGCAAGATCCGTCCGCCTATCTCGATCGTGTGCAACGAGCGGGGTTCGCCTGGGAGTTTCTGAGGCGCAACCCCGATTACCGCGATGATTACGAACGTATAAGCCGCGATGCGATAAGCGGCATCGCCATCGCGCCGGAGGCCGCCCTTGCGCTGGCCCAGCGCTGGGGGTTGAGTTTTCCCGTGCGACCCGATGCAACGCAGCGACCGCGCGCTGGTCTTGTGGGAGTTTACCGCGCTGCCAACCGCGACGATCGTGACGACAGCGCCGCCGGGCAGCGGATCGGAGATCACGCTCGATCGGATTCCACTGGCCCTCGAAAAGCAGCGCACAGACGGCCGTCACCTGCTGTGGCAGGGGCTAAACGACGACCAGCGGATCTGGATTCTCCCCGGTACGAATCCGTCGGCACCGATCGCCGCCGTTATCCCGTTCGATACGCACGTGGCGCAACGCGTCGAAGCCGTCCTTCAAATCTGGCACCGCCTGACTGATGCCGAGGTGCGCCCGACAGCCTTGCCGCTAACCGTGCAACAGCGCCGCCGCTTGATCTTGATGCTGAGAGCACTTGACGGTCGCCAGCAACGGGCGACGTACCGCGATCTCGCTGCCACCCTGCTTGATCCCGATGTGCGGATCCAAAGCCGGCGCGACTGGCTGACCTCGTCCTATCGTTCGCAGATCATCCGACTGGTCAAAGACGCCGTCGGTCGGATGCAGGGCGGCTATCGCGACTTGCTCTCCGGCCAATAGCTGCTGCGCGGTCCATCCTGCCACGCAGGGCGTTGGCGCCCGGGGAGCACGCCGCCGCGTCAGCGTTCCAGCGGTGAGGGGATGGTCGCAAACCCCGGCGGCATCTTCGGCATCCTCTTCCGCGCCTGAAATTCGCAATCGTGCGCCCAACACGCCGTCGATCCCCGATGGCGGCCGAACCTGCACCGGGCGCATCTATGGCCGACAATTCCGGCAATTCGCAGCAACGCTATCTGCGCACCACCGAAGCGGCCCGGTTCCTCGGCCTGTCGGGTCGCACCTTGGAAAAGCACCGCACCTACGGCACCGGGCCGAGCTATCGCAAGCTCGGCGGCCGTGTCGTCTACGCCCTCGAAGACCTGCAGGCCTGGGCCGACATCGGTCTGCGCCAGTCAACGTCCGACCAAGGCAAGGGCGTCGTCCATGCCGCCAAGCCGGTGAGCGGCTTGGGCCCGCTCGTCGGCGGCCGATCCCCGGTGAGGCGATCATAGCCATGATCGCCCGCCGAGCAGACCCCGCAGAAACTGCGCGTAGTGAGTCACCGGGTTTACTGAACGGCAGGCCCGCGCCGTGCGATCCGAGGACCACGCATCTCGCAATCGACCCGTTGACGCATGTCGAATTGACCTGGCAAGCGAAGCGCATCGAACACCGCATCCGGTTTGGTCATCCCGTCGCCACCGCGCGGCTCGATCGTCATCGCCGCCGGGTGTCGTTCGCACCTGGTGCTATTTTCGCCGTCATGCGCTGGGCCGCCAACGACTTCGGCACTGTGCTCTCGCGCATCGACGTCCTCCGTGCAGTCCAGGCGGAGGAGTCCTTCACGACGGTGCCGCTGGTGCAACCGGGTGGCGTCATCCTGCTCACGATCTCCGGTTGGCCGAAAGTCGAGCGGGTCTTGCAGGCGATCGACGGAGTCGAGGCGCTCGGCATCGACCCCGCCGACGCTGCGCCCGAACATTGGCATCACGTCCACAACCGCCTCAGCGTTGGCGATACGCCGCGCACTTACACGATGACGCGCCATAAGGCATGGCTCAAACGGCGGCGAGTTGCGCCATGACACCTCGCGCTGGGTATACCCTCGCTGCGTCACTCGCGGTCGCAAGTCTGCTCGCGACCCTCGGCGCGAACTCACCGCCACATTATATCTGGAATCTCACGCCGAGCGTTCCGCTTGGCCTTTACGCGGTGCAGTCGCCAGACCGTCTCTATGTCACCATGCTGGTCGTCGTGACGCCGCCGGAAGCGCTGGCGACGACGTTGGCGGAGGGCGGCTATCTGCCGCGCGGTGTGCCGCTCCTCAAACGCATCTTCGCCCTTTCCGGGCAAACCGTCTGTCGTTTCGGCGTGCGGATTACGGTTGACGGCATAGCCGCCGCGCCGGCGCGCGAGCGCGATCTGCGCGGCCATCCGCTGCCGGTCTGGCAAGGCTGCCGCCTGATCGCTGATGACGAAATCTTCCTCATGAATTGGGACGAGCCCGACAGCCTCGATGGCCGTTACTTCGGTCCGTTGCCGCGCAGCGCCGTCGTCGCGCGCGCGGTGCCGATCTGGACCGACGAGGCCGGCGACGGACGCTTCGCGTGGCGCGCCCCGACGCAATGACACTTCGCTTTACCCACCCAGCAACGGAGGCCACCATGGCACAGATCGGCACCTTTACCCGCACCGTCGATGGATACACCGGCACCATCCGGACCTTCACGCTCAAACGCGATGTCATCATCATCGTACCGGCCATCGCCAGCGAGACCGATAACGCGCCGAATTACCGCGTCCTTGCCGACGACGTGGAAATCGGCGCGGGATGGAAGCGCACTGGCGACAAAGCTGGCGATTATCTCTCGCTGCTGATCGACGATCCATCATTCGGCCAACCGATCCGCGCAAATTTGTTCCAGGTGGTGAGCGGCGGTGACACGTTCCATCTGATCTGGACCCGTCCATCGCGCCGCGCGCCGCGCGAGTGAATCCGTGGCGCCGCTCGCGAAGCCGCTGCGCGTTGCCGTGATCGTCACCGCATCGCTTGCGGTCCTCATTCCCTTCACGGCCCGCAGCGAGACCGCGCCGGCACACGTCGCCGACGCCGTCGCGCCGTGGTCGCAATTCGTCAGCGAAGCGGCCGAGCGCTTTGCGATTCCTGCGGCATGGATACGTGCCGTGATGCGGGTCGAGAGCCACGGCAACGTCAAAGCCGTGTCGCCAAAAGGCGCGGTCGGGTTGATGCAGATCATGCCCGCCACTTACGCCGAACTGCGCGAGCGCTATGCGCTCGGTGCTGATCCTTACGATCCGCACGATAACATCGTCGCCGGTGCTGCCTACCTCCGTGAAATGCACGACCGCTTCGGCGCATCCGGATTCCTTGCCGCTTATAATGTCGGCCCGGCCCGCTACGAAGACAACCTTGCGACAGGCCGTCCGTTGCCCGACGAGACCCGCAACTACATCGCATCGCTGTCGCCGCTGCTGTCCGACGCGCAAACTGGCGACAACGCGACCGCAGCCGGCGAGCCGAACACCTGGCGCGGGGCGTCGTTATTCGTCGCGCGGTCTCAGCACAAATCCTCGGACGCGCGCCTGTCGTTCACACCGCAATCGTCGCCCGTTGGACACGACCGCGGTGCTGTCGATCTGTCTGCGCTCGCGCCACTTCCCGGCGGCTTATTTGTCAAACAAGCACCTGCACCCGGCAAGCCATAATCCCACATCGTCGTTTTCGTGCTTTCTCGCGCAATCGCGTAAGCCAGGCTGGAGTTCCTGAGAACGCCAGCAAACGAGCGGAGGACGGCAAGATTAAAGCAAACGGTGCCCTTCGGTGCCCGTTTGCAAAAAAGCGTTGTCTGCACATCGGTTAGCGCGAGGGGTCGACGCTTACTAGATGGCCGCGTTGCCGCCTTTGACAGTTTGGTGTTTGGTTTCAATGGTCGAGGCGGCGCTGATCCGTATTTGCTATCTCGGGACCACCAGATTATCAATGCGATTGCAACGACATTCGCATCGATTGCACTGCCGCCGATCTCCAGTATTTGCACGCGCGTCCGCGACGGTCGTCGGACGTAGCTTGCGTTTCGCTTTCGTGCCCGCATACTTTTCGGCATGAGCGACGAGACCTCCGACTTCCGTATCCGCACTGGCCGCATCGGCAATCGCGGCTCCCGCGCCGGCGGACGCCCACGCTCCTTCATCGACCAGGTGCTGAAAGCGTCCGCCAAGGCGAACGGCGCCGCGCTGACGCCAGCGCAATTCTCGAACCGCAGGCGCCGCGGTCCTGGCGCGGCGCGGCCCCGTAAAGGGAAGTGTTCCCGAATCGGCCGCGGGCAGGCTGCGGCCGATCGGCTGAAGCAGTCCGTCGATGGGCGAGGGCCCGGCAATCGGATGCGCCGCGTGATCGTGAAGGCGCGGATCGTCAAGCTCAAGGCTGGTAGCAAGCGCGTGGGCGCCCACCTGCGGTATCTCCAGCGCGACGGCACCACGCGTGATGGCACGCGCGGAACGCTCTACGGGCCGGGCACCGACACCGCCGATGGCCGTGAGTTTCTTGAGCGCTGCCGTGACGATCGCCACCAGTTCCGGTTCATTGTCGCGCCCGAGGATAGTGACCGCCTGCAGGACTTGCGCGGCTTTACCCGTGACGTGATGCGGCAGATGGAAGAAGATCTCGGCACAAAGCTCGATTGGGTCGCGATCGACCATTTTAACACCGGACATCCGCACAACCACGTTGTCATCCGTGGCAAGGACGACCTTGGCAAAGATCTGATCATCGCCCAGGACTACATCACCGATGGCCTCCGCATCCGGGCTCAGGAGCGCGTCACTCTGGAGCTTGGCCCGGAGACCAATCTGGAATTGCGCCGCAAGCTGGAGGCCGAGATGACGGCCGAGCGCTTCACCCGGCTCGACCGCATCCTCGTCGAGGAGGTGTCGTCTCGACGGCTCGATCTACGGCCTGAATCCGGCCAGCTCCGAGCGGATCTCGACAAGACGCTGTTCGTCGGACGTCTCAAGAAACTGGAGCAATACGGGCTAGCCACCGAGAGCGAACCTGGTGTTTGGTCATTCTCCGAGAAGCTGGAGCCTACGCTGCGCGAGCTCGGCGAGCGCGGCGACATCATCAAAGCGATCAATCGCGCACTTTCGGATCGTGGGGAGGAGCGCGCAGTCGGCAGCTACGTCCTGCATGACGCGACTGTGCCGGAGTCGGTCGTCGGCCAAGTCATCGGCAAGCGCCTCGATGATGAGCTTGGCGAACGCATTGGTCTTGTCATCGATGGCGTCGATGGCCGCGTCCATCATGTGGCGCTGGCAGATGCTACAAACAACGAGGTGCCGGCGGCGATGGGAAGCATCGTCCAGATCAGCCGTGAGGGGGTCTCCGGCCCGCGCGCGTCCGATCGGAACATCGTGGAAGTAGCTGGCACCACCGGCATTTACCATCCGAGCGCGCATCTTGAACTCGTCGCGAGCGGTTCTATCCGCGCCCCCGGTGGTGATGCCGACGGCTACGTCCGCAGTCATGTCCGCCGGCTTGAAGCACTGCGTCGTGCCGGCATCGTGGAACGTATCGACGCTGACCGTTGGCGGATCCCCGAGGACCTTGCGTCTCGCGCTGCCGATTATGACGCACGGCGCGGCGCGCAGGCTTCGGTTCGCATTCTCGCCACCCTTGATTTGGAACAGCAAATTGCCGGTGACGGTGCGAGCTGGCTCGATCGCGAACTGGCTACGCGCCAGCGCACGCCGCTCACCGAAGCCGGATTCGGCCAGCAAGTCCGGCAGGCCATGGAGCGACGCAAGGCCACACTGCTCGAGCAGGGCCATGCCTGGCGCGCACCGGACGGCAATATCCGCGCGCCACGCGATCTCGTCGCCCGGCTGGAACGCCAGGAAATTTCACGTGTCGGACCGCAAATGGCAGCCGCCCGTGGGCGTACATTCCAGCATGTCGGCGTCGGCGAACGTCTTAGTGGAACGTTGGTCGGCGGCGCCAATCTCGCCAGCGGACATTTTGCTATGATTGAGACATTCAGTGTGGATGGTGGTCTCGGCTTCAGTCTCGTGCCCTGGCAGTCCTTCCTCGACCAGCGCGTCGGCCAGCACATCACCGGCGTCATGCGTGACAGCGGCGGCATCGACTGGACGGTTGGGCGACAGCGAGGATTGGGGTTGTGAGGAATGCCCGATAGCGTCGCCCTAGGCGCCGCTTCTTATCAGGACCAGGAAGGGAATAACCACAGCCTCGCGACAGACCGACCTTTTTGATTCTCCATGCCAGATGAATCGAACGAGATTGCTTCTTCCGGATGGCGAGCTTGCTGCCGCCGACGAGGCGCGCTGCCATCCCGACGTCCAGGCGACAGTCTGCTGAGTCAGTAATTGCACGCCAGGTCGGCCGATCATACGATCGGCGTGCTCCCCATCTTGCTTTGCAATGCGTCGACAGCTTCCGTGACGGCCAGCCGTTCCGTCAGGAGTAAGCCAGTGCCTGCGACGAAGATCCTTTGGGGACAGATTCTCATTGTCACGTTCATTGTGCTCACGACCACCTGGAGTGCGACGCAGTGGACCGCGTGGCGTCTCGCCTATCAGGCGCAACTCGGTGCGCCCTGGGCTCATATCGGAACCTTGCCACTCTACTCGCCGCCGGCGTTCTTCTGGTGGTGGTTTTCTTACGATGCCTATGCGCCCGGCATCTTCGTCGAAGCCGCATTCATCGCAGCATCCGGAGGCTTCGTCTCAGTCGCGGTCGCCATTGCCATGTCGGTTTGGCGCGCCCGTGAGGCTAAAGAAGCACAAACCTATGGGTCAGCTCGCTGGGCCACGACCAAAGAGATCGCCGCAGCCGGTCTATTAGGCCCCGATGGTGTCTTGCTCGGCAGGATGGAGCACCAATATCTGCGCCACGACGGACCGGAGCATGTGCTTTGTTTCGCCCCAACGCGTAGCGGCAAGGGCGTCGGGCTCGTGGTCCCGACCCTGTTGACGTGGCCGGGCAGTTGCATCGTCCATGATATCAAAGGCGAAAACTGGCAATTGACCGCCGGATGGCGCGCCAGCTTCGGTCGCGTGTTATTGTTCGATCCGACCAATCCGGACTCGTCTGCTTACAATCCGCTGCTCGAGGTGCGTTGCGGCGATAGCGAAGTGCGCGATGTGCAGAATATCGCCGACATCCTGGTCGATCCGGAAGGGGCGCTTGAGCGACGCAATCATTGGGAAAAGACCAGCCACGCCTTGCTGGTCGGTGCCATTCTCCATGTTCTCTACGCGGAGCCTGACAAGACGCTTGCTGGCGTCGCTAATTTTTTGTCGGACCCGAAGCGAACCATTGAAGCAACGCTCCGTGCCATGATGACGACGTTGCACCTAGCAGATCGTCCGCACCCCGTCGTCGCGTCGGCAGCACGCGAACTCCTCAACAAGAGCGAGAACGAACGCTCTGGCGTGCTCTCAACCGCCATGTCGTTTCTCGGCCTCTATCGCGATCCAGTGGTCGCAAAGGTAACGGCTCGATGCGACTGGCGTATCAGCGGTCTTGTCGAGAGTGAGACGCCGGTAACACTTTATCTGGTCGTGCCACCATCTGATATTTCGCGAACCAAGCCGCTCATTCGTCTTGTTCTCAACCAGATCGGTCGACGTTTGACCGAGGATCTGAAAGCCAAAGCGAGGCGCCGGCGCCTACTGTTGATGCTGGATGAGTTTCCCGCGCTCGGTCGGCTGGATTTCTTCGAGTCCGCACTTGCCTTCATGGCTGGCTACGGTCTCAAGAGCTTCCTGATCGCACAATCGCTCAACCAGATAGAGAAGGCCTACGGCCAGAACAACTCTATCCTCGACAATTGCCACGTTCGTGTGGCGTTTGCGACCAATGACGAACGGACGGCCAAACGCGTTTCCGATGCTCTGGGCGTCGCAACCGAACTGCGCGCCATGAAGAACTACGCAGGGCATCGGCTTTCACCATGGCTGGGCCATCTAATGGTGTCGCGTCAGGAAACGGCCCGTCCGCTGCTAACCGCCGGCGAGGTGATGCAGTTGCCACCTGTGGACGAGATCGTTCTTGTTTCGGGCACACAGCCGATCCGCGCGAAGAAAGCTCGCTACTTCGAAGATCGTCGCCTCACCGACCGGATTTTGCCGCCTCCGAGCGTAAAGGCGCCGGAACGAGGCGCGCGAATCCAAGGCGATAGCGATGATTGGACAGCATTACCTATTCCAGCATCCGCCGCGCAGAACGATTGCCCGCCCCGCGCCGAAGATGACAGAGCCAATGGCGGAATCCGCCGTGAACCATCACTGCCCGAACACGAGGCGATCGCGCCCGAAGGGCCGGAGCCGGCGCCATCCGCCGCCGGCGGCGAAGATCGATCAAACGAGATCAGCATTCAATCTGCTGCCATCCGTCAGAGGATGCGCAGCGTCGCGCGCCTAGCTGCGATGGATCCTGACGATGGCATTGCGTTGTGAAGGAGGGGGAATGAGACTGCGAACGAATGTTTACTTTTCGCCGGAAATCTTGCGGCAACTGATCGATCTGTCGGATCGGCGGAAAATTTCTCGGTCTTCCATAGTCGAGGCAGCGGTCACAAGCTTTCTGTCGCCCGACGCAACCGACCGCGCCGAAGCCGCATTTACGCGCCGCCTTGATCGTCTGTCGCGGCAGGTGCAGCGCCTGGAGCGTGACACTGCGATCGGAACCGAGACCTTGGGACTGTTCATTCGTATTTGGATGACAGCGACGCCCTCTATGCCCGCGGAGATGAACGGCGGCGCCGACGCGCAAGGGCAGGCGCGATTCCAGTCGTTTGTTGCGGCGCTTGCAGAACGCCTCAATAAGGGACAAACGCTGCTGCGAGAAATTCCCGATGATGTATGGAATAAAATGGAATTCGCGAAAAACGGTCGCGAGGAGAGCTAGTCGCGCTGATTTTGCTCAGTCTCCCCTGCAGCCTAACAGAACATTGAATCATTTGGCTTAGCTGTTTCACAACATCCCGCTGGGCTTAGCGCCCTTCCAAATGCCCCTAAGGAGCATCAATGTCGCGCATTATCGACGCCTAGATTCACATCCGGACCATCGTCGCTTTCGGGATGGTTCTGTTGGTTACGATCGGTTTGGGTTCGTTTGCGCTTGTTGAGATTTCTGCTGTCGACAAAGCGGCGGATGATCTTGGTGGCAAGGCAATGCCATCCCTATTTCGTCTGAAACACTGCAGTATGCGGCCAAGAAATGTAGTGTCGGATACTGGATGCATAATCCCTCCTGCCGCCACGATCGACGCGTCGTCGGCGAAAGCCCTTCGAATTGCTGCGAGAGCATTCGGCGCGAGAGCCGTGTCGGCATCAATCGTTACAACGATATCCGTGTCGATTTCCGTGATGCCGGCATTGAGCGCCTCGGCCTTGCCGGAGCTCGGCTGCCGAAGAACCCGCAGAAACGGATAGAGTGAACTTCGCGCCCCACGGTGCCTTGCTCCCCAAGCGGCACTCCAAATTGAGAGGCAAGATTGACGGCGGTATCATCGGTCGAGCCATCGTCCACCACCAAAATCTGCTCAGGTTTGTCCGTCTAAGCGCAAAGCGCTGCTAACGTCTCGGGTAACACCAGCGCCTCATTGTAAGCTGCGATGACGATGCCGAGCGAGGGGCTGACCTTGCTCTCATGACCTGACGAGACTTCGCTCATGGTCTTCGAAGTCATCCAGAGACTAGCCAACTTGGGCCACGTCAGCCAGACAACAATGACCATCAGAATGACGTCATAGAGAATGTAAGTGATGCCAGCCGACCATGCGAGGGCGCCCTCCCGCGCCGAAGGCGCGCGTAATGAGGCCAAACCACAAAACGACAACTCCGACGAAAATCAGGGAGCTTACATGTGGCGCTTTGCGCGGGGACAATCGTGGTGAAGCAGAGGTGAAGGCAGCCTTGAATGATGATGGCATCAAACGACTCATATCGAAGGAATGAAGATCATAAAATGGTCGAGCGTGAATGCATCTATTGCACGGTTGACGACCCCATCCCACAAAAAAGTCATATGCGATGCGATCGAAGGTCAGAATAGATTGGCCATGTGAAACGTTCTCACACTCGCCAACGTAGCACCGATTTTCCGCAATCTGTTGTGAATAGGAATGCGGCCATAGGCGGGACGATTAGAAATGCCTCCGAAGGACCGGTCTTCAAACAAAACGAAGCGCTACACACGTGTGTCGATGTTTCTGCACTGGTCCGTTGCGTTTGTGATCGCCGTCAATATTGCGCTGGTCTGGATCGTCGTTTCTTGCCTGACGGTTTCATTCGACCGGTGATCGAGATGCACAAATCGCTAGGAATCACTGTGCTTGGCCTAGTCTTGCTTCACCTTCTGTGGCGGTCTGCGAATCCGCCGCGGGCCCTGCCGGACGACTATCATGCGTGGGAGCGCCGCGCGGCTAAGTCAGGACACTTTGCGCTCTATGTTCTGATTCTTGCCATGCCGTTGTCCGGCTGGTTGCACGACTCCGTCTGGAATAGCGCTGCACAATTTCCGATGAAGCTATTGGCCTCGTATCGCATTCATCGCAAACCTCGACCCGGCTACAAAAGATCACTTGCACGATATCTTTGGGAAGTTTCACACATGGGTGTCTTATCCTTTCTACAGATTGTTTGTCCTTCATGTGGGCGCTGCATTGAAGCACCAATTCTGGGATCACCACCTTCAACTTCAGCGGATGTTGCCGCGGGGCGGGCACAATGAAAAGAAGGGGGCAAATTGAAAAGAAGGCCCACCTCGCTTGCCTGTATCCGCAGATGCCTCGAATCATCTTTGAGGGCGGAGAAGAGGCAGATTCCACTTTAGTGAAAGCGGGCGGCCATGATTAAGAACGTTGAGATGGTGACTTTGCTGCATACGCTTGTGGCAGCTGAGCAGGGCAGCTTCAATCGCGCTGGCGAACTGCTTCGTGTGCCTGCGTCAACCATCAGCCGCCGCGTCAGAAGTCTGGAGACCCATCTGGGTGTCAAACTATTCGACCGCCATCGCCACGGCATTCGTCCAACCGCAGCCAGCGGTGCATTTCTTAAGCCGGTTCGTCGCATTCTGGACGAACTCAACACCGTCTTGATCAATGCCAAGGCCATCGCGCGCGGAAAAGCAGGCTCGCTGAGTATCGGCCTCTATATTTCGCCATCCTCCGGCCATCTGCGCACGTCAATTCGCGAATTCAAGCAAGCGTTCCCAGATGTCGACATGCAGTATGTCGAAGAAGAGCGCGCCCAATTGATGGAGCGGCTCAACGCGGGCTCGATCGATCTGGCTATCGTGGCAGGTCATTTCCGCAGCGGGGCGCATGACGTGATTCCGCTGTGGAACGAGAAGGTCCTGGTTGCCATGGCGGCAACTCATCCTCTCGCCGAAAAGACGACGTTGACTTGGGATGATCTTCGCAATGAACAGATCCTGTTAGGTCGCGATCCCGGTCCGGAGTTGAGAGACCACCTGATTGCCCGGCTGAAAGCATCCGGGGATCTTCCGAACATTCGTCACTCCCATGTCGGTCGGGATTTCGTTCTGAGCCTGCTCGACATTGAGTCTGACATCACGTTGCTCTACGAGGCCGATGCCGGAGTGCGCCACCCGGGCGTGATCTACCGTGAGGTGGCAGATGACCACGGTCCAAGCTTGGTGCCTTATTTCGCGTGCCTGATAGCCAGCAATGACAATCCGGCACTTCCGCGATTCCTGGACCTGCTCCGTCAGCACAAGGGTCCACAGCGTCGACAGAGCCGCATTCGTGGCGACTAGTCCTGTTGCCCGTGCTTCACTCTGCGCGCCTTCAGAAACACGCGGTCGGTTGCCATAAACCGCGCGATCATCGGAGCAATCAATTTGATAGGGTCGGCCTGCCGACCTGTCTCACGTGAGAGTACCTCCGCATATGCAAGGAGATCGCGGTGCACAGCACCCGGCAACTGAGTGGCGATCTTTACAGGTTTGTCATCGGTGTGAGGGCCGAGCTTGAGCTTTGCCATGACGCCTCTTCAAGTTTTGTAAGGTGCGAGCACGAGATCGCGGTTGACGATGACCCGCACCGGGAAGCCCGGCCTGATCGTCAGAATCGACTGCACATTGAGCTGACGGCGCACCAGGGTTTGGCCACTTTGGTTGATGGTGTCCTGGCTGCCGGTCCGCAACGAGCGGACTAACGAATTGTCGCCGCTAAGCACCAATTCGCTGCCGATGCCGAGCAGGGTGGAGATCGCCGCCGCTCCGAGCAGATTGCCCCAGTGATAATCGACGCCGTCCTCGAGACCGGCATAGCCTTGCGTATCGGCACCGGACTGGCGTTCCAGCACGATCGACTTGCCGTTGGGCATGATGATCCTGTTCCAAACCAGCAAGACACGTGACTGACCGAACGAGATCTGGCTGTCGTATTGCCCGATCAGGCGTGCGCCTTGCGGCACCAGCAGGAATTTCCCGGTAGGGCTGTCGAACACATTCTCCGTCACTTGTGCGGAGATTTCGCCCGGCAGATCGGAACGGATACCGGTGATCAGCGCCGCCGGAATGACGGCACCGGCCTGAACGACATAGCGTGACGCCGGCTTCTCGATCCGGTCCGGACTAACGGTCCGCTTGTCGGCGGGTGCGCTGACGAAGGCGAGCTTGCGGTCCTGCATGTTCTGCAACGAATCCGGATCGGGTGGCGGTTTGGTATCCGGCGTTTGGGCATTCGAAGAGGCGGACGCAGATGGTGTTGCGGATGAGGGCGACTGACGCACATTGGTGCTCGCGAACACGCGGCTGACCCGCGCCGCTTCGTTCTCCTGCACGATGCGCTGTTCGCCGGCATCGAGGCTTACGGTGGATGCGCCCTGCGCGGCCAGGATCGGGCGGCCGAGATCGCCGGGAAGGGGCGGGCCGAGCTGCGGCACCGTGCGCGGCGGAGGCGCCGTGTCCCGTGGCAGCCCCGCATAGTCCTTCGGCAGTTTTGCGAGTTCATCCGCGGTGGTCTTGTGGTCGGTGCTGTAGAGTTCAGTGCCGCCGCTCTGGCGCGGGCCGCGCGACTGCAGAGCCCAGATCATCGCCCCTAAAACCGCGATGCCGACCACGCCGCCGAGCCCGGCCAGCACTTTGCGCGAGAGCCGCGTCACTCGCGGGCGTTCCGCCCGCAGCCGAAACTCCTCAGCCAATCTGTCTTCGGATGGAATGCGGGGTTCGCTCACCATAGCTTCCACCCGTCGGTCCGCACGATCCGCACCTTTTGCTGGTTGTCGCCGCCAAGCCGCAGCTCCGCGCCGGCGAACAGGCGGTCGACGATGTAGTAGTTCTGCCTGGCGCGGTAGTTGACGAGCTCGGCATTGCCGTCATTGCCTATCACGAACAGCGGCGGCATTTCGCCCTGGGTGATGCCGTGCGCAAACTCGATATAGACTTTGGTGCCGTCGTCGAACACCTGCGTCGGCCGCCACGGCGGCGTGTCGCCTTCTATGGCGTAGCGAAATCGCAGCTTGCCGAGGTCGAGGCCGCTATCGATCGGTGTGGCGGCATCAGCGTCCGCGCTCTGGCGACGCAGCGCGATGAGCTGGTCCTGCGGATACTGCCACGACACCGAGGCCATGTAGGTCTTCTCGGTGGAGCGCAACTCCATCAGATAGGTGCGCCGGTCGGTGTTGATAACGAGATTGGACGTCAGATCCGGCCGCGTCGGCTTGGCCAGGATGTGAATCCGCTTGGTCGGCCCAGCGCCGCTTTCGGTATCGCCGATCACCCAGCGCACGGTGTCGCCGGCGGCGACCGGACCTGATCCCACAAGCTGCTCGCCCTCCTGCAAGGCGATGTCGGTGACTTGGCCCGGCGCGGTGTAGACTTGGTAGAGGGCGCCATCGACGAACGGATAAACCTGCACCGCGTTGAGATAGCCATGACGTGTGGGCTGCACGCGCGCGGCGTCGTTCGCTTTAGCAACGCGGTCCTTCGGGTCTTTCGGTTCGGGCTTGGCCGAGGTCTTTCCCGGAAGCGGCTTGAGCTGGCCGGGAAGTGGCAGCGGCTTGGGTAGTTCGACCACCTGGATAGGCTTCGGTGCCTCGGCTGATAGAACGGCCGGTTCCAGATCGTCATAGCCGATCTGCGGCGGTTTCCAGCTATTGGCGCATCCGGCGACCGGCAGCGTGCATAGTATAATGTGTAACAAGGAATGGAACCGCATTAGCCGAGCTCCTTCGACCAGTTGAGGGCATGAACAAAGACCCCGAGCGGGTTGCGCCGCAGCTTTTCTGTATCGCGCGGGGTCTCGATGACGATGGTGACAATGGCGGTCCAGCGCTCGGTCGCGCTGAGGCTGCCGTTTTCGTAGCGGCGCTCGGTCCAGGCGATCCGGAACGAATCTTGTGAGGCACGGATCACGCTCGAGACCTCGACCGCGACCTGCACCTTGCCGAGCTTAGCGAAGGGGTCATTGGTGCGGGCATAATCGTTGAGCGCCAGCGCGCCGCGATCGGTGACGAAGTCGTAAGCGGTGAGCCAGTTCTGCCGCACGATGATGGGATCGACCGGGATCGCGCGCACCTGCTCGATGAAGCGCGCCAGGTGCCACGCGATCTGCGCGTCGGTCGGCTTATAGTCGGCAACCGCCGGCGCCACGGCCTGCGCCTGGCCGAGCTGGTCGACTTGCACCACCCACGGCACGATCGTGCCGCGCGAGGCCTGCCAGAGGAGACCGCCGGCGAGACCCGCGGCCAGCGACAGAATGCCGAAGGCGATCAGCCGCCAGTTGCGCGCCTGCACCCGGGCCGAGCCGATGCGCTCGTCCCATACTTGCGCGGCTTTTTGATACGGCGTCTCGGGCGCCGGCGTTTTGCCGTACCGAACGCTCGGCCTTCTGAAGGGATTCATGAACGGTCATCCTGTTTGAGGGGAACGGAATTCGAGCCGCTGCCATGATCGCCGGAGCGAACGGTATGGATCGCGGCGGATGCGCCATGCTTCATGGCCTGGCCGCGGGCCTGACGCTGTGCCCAGGCCGGCGCGCCGGCACTGGGCGAGGACGACGAGGCGGATGCGGAAGAGAGCCCCGCCATCGAAGCGCCGCCGCGCGCTCCGGCGCCGATGGCGCTGCCCGCAATGCTCGCGCCGCCGCTTACCGCCATCGCGCCGGCGACACCGAGTCCACCGGCGGCCACGGCGGTTCCGACAGCCGCTCCGGCGCCAAGCTGCGGTGCGCCCGACACAAGGCCCGCGGCGATCGAAGGGGCGAAGATGCCGAGCCCGAACAGCGACAGCGCCGCCAGCACGATGGCGAGCGCGTCCTCGATGGTTGGCTGATTGCCGCCGAATCCTTGCGTGAACTCGCTGAAAAGCGAGGTGCCGATGCCGACAATGACGGCGAGCACCAGGATCTTGACGCCCGAGGCGACGACATTGCCCAGCACCTTCTCAGCCAGGAACGAGGTCTTGTTGAACAGTGCGAACGGGATCAGCACGAAGCCGGCCAGCGTCGTCAGCTTGAACTCGATCAATGTAATAAAGAGCTGCACCGCCAGGATGAAGAAGGCGATGATCACGATGAGCCAGGCCACCATGAGCACGAAGATCTGCACGAAGTTCTGGAAAAACGAGACGTAGCCCATCAGGCCGGACGCCGCCTCGAGCAGCGGCTTACCGGCATCGACGCCGACCTGCGCGAGCTTGCCCGGCCGCAGGAAATCCGCCGACGACAGCGCCGAGCCTGCGGCCTTGAGGCCTAAGGCGGCGAAGCTCTCGAACACCACACGGCACAGGCTGTTGAAGTTGCCGATGATGAAGGCGAAGAAGCCGATATAGAGCGTCTTCTTGATCAGCCGTGCGATCACGTCCTCGTCCGCCGCCATCGCCCAGAATAGGCCGGCGAGCGTAATGTCGATCGCAATCAGTGTGGCACTGAGATACTGGACGTCGCTGCTGAGAAGCCCGAATCCGGAATCGATGTAGCGGGTGAACACATCGAGGAAATGATCGATGACGCCGGTATTGTTCATAGCTTATTTCCTCACTGGTGGCGGCAGGATGCGCTTGCGCGCTTCGGCGAACGCGCTCTGACAATCCGGGTCGTCAACATTCTTGGTGCCGAGCGTCGAACAGCGCTGAAGCCGCTCATCGAGTGGATCGCTCGCGGGAGGCGGAGCTTTGTCGCGTGCTTGCCGCAATGGAATCGTGCAAGCGGACGCGGAGAGCGCGATCAACAGAAGGGGGGCTATTCGGGCAAATGTCATCGGCGCACCTCAATGAAACATCTGCGCGGATTGCGGCTGATAGCCCTGACCGTTGGTCAGGAACCGGCGGACCTGCTCACGGGCCTGGTCTTCACCGGCGGTCTGCCGCGCCTGTTCGATCGACTGCGCCCGGCCTTGCGCGGCGACCAGCGCGGTCAGATCGGCGAGCTGCCGCGCTTGCACCGCGAGCAATTGATTGCCGGCCTGAGAGACCTGCAGGACGCCGACCGCCGATTGGCTGGCGCTGACCAGCGTGTCGGTGTGTGCCTGCGTGGCCGGGAGATTGTTGACCGTGGCGGCGCCGACGCTCATCGAATGCTGAAACGCCGACACGGAGTTCTGCCAGCGGTCGCGCGCGCCGTTGATCAATTGCTGATCCGACTGCGACACGCTGAAGTTCTGGTATTGCTGGAACGTCTGCTCGATCGCCTGAACGTCATAGGCGATGCGGTCGACTTGTCGGAGCAGGTTCTGAGTCTGGGTAAACGTCCGATCGATGTCGTTGAGCAGCGAGGTCGGGAGGCTGGTGAGATGCCGCGCCTGATTGAGCAGCATCTGGGCCTGGTTCTGCAACGCCGTGAGCTGGTTGTCGATCTGCCTCAGCGTATTGGCCGCCGTCATCAGGTTCTGGCTGTAGTTCGACGGATCGAACACCGCGATCTGAGCCGTGCCGGGAGCAGCCGCAAAGAGGGAGGTTGCGACGATAACAATGGCTGCAACTGAGCGAGTGCGAGTCATGAGGACGGCTCCGTGATAAGGGTGGGAAGAAGATCCGCGGCCCAGGTCGCGCCCTTGCGGCGCAGCCACGCCGCAGCGAAGCCCTCGGGACCATGTTCGGCGACGAGTTCGGCGATGGTCACCTGGTCGGTCTTCGAGGACGCGGCGGTGAAGGCCAGCGCGGCATCGCCGAGGCCGAGTTCGAACAGGCGATTGCCGCGACGTGACTGGCAGTAGTAGTCCCGCTTCGGCGTCGCCCGGCTGATGATCTCGATCTGGCGGTCGTTGAGGCCGAAGCGGCGATACACCGTCATGATTTGTGGTTCGATTGCGCGCTCGTTTGGCAGAAACAACCGTGTCGGACAGCTCTCGACGATGGCGGCGGCGATCGCACTGCCCTCGATGTCGGCGAGCGATTGCGTGGCGAACACCACCGAGGCGTTCTTCTTCCGCAGCGTCTTCAGCCATTCGCGCAATTGTTGCGCGAAGCCGATGTCGTCGAGCGCCAGCCAACCTTCGTCGATGATCAGCAACGTCGGCGAACCGTCGAGTCGGCCTTCGATGCGGTGGAATAGATAGGAGAGGGCAGCAGATGCTGCAGCGCTGCCGATCAGGCCCTCGGTCTCGAACGCCTGCACCGGCGCATCGCCGAGCCGTTCGGCCTCGGCATCGAGCAGGCGGCCGAACGGACCGCCGAGACAATAGGGTCGCAGCGCCTGCTTCAGCGCGCTCGACTGCAGCAGTACCGAAAGACCAGTCAGTGTTCGTTCGCCAACGGGCGCGGAGGCCAGCGACGTCAGCGCGGTCCAGAGATGCTCTTTGGCATCGGGCGTGACGGTGATGCCCTCGCGGGCGAGGATCGACCCGATCCATTCCGCCGCCCAGCCGCGCTCGGCCGCATCGTCGATCGCGGCCAGCGGTTGCAAGGTCACCGACGTCGCGCTGTCATCGGAGAGAGCACCGCCGAGATCGTGCCAGTCGCCGCCCATGGCGATAGCCGCGGCACGGATGCTCCCGCCGAAATCGAACGCGAAGATCTGGCTGTGCGCGTAGCGGCGGAACTGCAGCGCCATCAGCGCCAGCAGCACGGACTTGCCAGCGCCGGTCGGACCGACGATCAGGGTATGGCCAACATCGCCGACATGAATAGAGAACCGGAACGGGGTCGCGCCTTCGGTCTTGGCGAAGAACAGCGGGGGTGCACCGAGGTGCTCGTCCCGTTCCGGCCCCGCCCATA
>NZ_JBGMOE010000104.1:0-9343 GCF_041424195.1 Tardiphaga sp.
AACTGGCCCCTTTTTAAACCGGTGCCTGGCCCGTTTTTATCCCGGTGTTGACAAGTGCAGCGTTTCGGCGCGGGAACTGACCCGCTTTGCGCTGGTCGACGACCAGTTCGCCAGCGTCTCGAAGATCTCGACCGGCACGCCCTACAATGACTTTGCGGTGACCAACGAGCCGGTGCGCGGCGACATTTACGTGTCGGTTCCGGAAACCTACGCCGCCCGGGCAATCAGCTTCTTCGCCACCACGAAAAAGGGCTTCGTCTACAAGGTCTCGTGCCGGGTTGAGCAAATTCCGGCGACCCAGGTCTTCATCACCAACCCCGCCATCGCGAAAACCCAAGCGGCGGATTGGGAAAGCCAGACCCCGATCGAGACCAGCGCCGTCAGGCTCATCCAGGCCATGGCCAACGACCGGACTGTCGATGGCTTCGAGGTCCGCCAGTCGACCGCTATGCCTGCCCGGGTCGGCGATCTCGAAGTCCAGCTCATCGCTGATTATCGCGGCGCCAGTCTCACCGGAAAGGTGGTCCGCATCCACAATCGCGGTTCGAAGCCGGTGACGCTGGCCGAGCGCGATCTCGCGCCCCGCGACACTCTCGCTGTCTCGATCGCCGAGCCGAAGCTCGAGCCCGGGACCAGCACCACGGCCTTTGTTGTCGGCGCAAACGCGGAGACCGACCATGACTGATGCAGCCAATACGCCAAGCCCTGCCCCTCTGCAGGCCGAGTGTGCGGCGCCATCCGAACTTTCCGGGCTCAACGCCCGCACTGCGCGCCGTCAGAAGATGCTGCTGGGCTCATTGGGAGCGCTCGCCCTGCTCGGCGGGAGCTGGTTCATCCTTGGCGGTGACGACAAGGCCAAGACCGGCGATCCCAATGCGGCGCAGACGATCGACACGGCGGGCCTCGTCAACCGCGATCTCTCGCAGCGCGAGTTCGTCGCAACCTACGGCAACCGGCTGGATGCGGTCACGCGCGAGCAGAAGGCGCTGAAGGATGGGAGCATTCCGCGGACGGAGATCGAGTCGCAGCTGGCTGCTCTCAAGGCCGAAAACCAGGCCATGCGGGTCGATGGGCAGGCTGCGATCGATGCCATCTCCGCAGAGAATGCCGAGCTCAAGACACGGCTTGCCGCTCAGCCTGCGACGACGGCACCCACTGTACCGCCACCGGCCTATGGGCCGCAGGCAGGCGGTTATGACGCGCAGGGACGTTCGCCTCAGCCCAGTGCTGTGTCTGCAGGCGGTGATCCGCAGGGCGGCATGATCCCGTCGCCTGGCGAGGTGAAGCTGATGACCTTCAGCTCCGACAAGGCGGCAACCAGCGGTCTCAGGGTGGGCCGCCCCGATGCGCCCCCGGTCGTTGTCGAGGACTCGCCTGATTACCTGCCGCCCAATTCCTATGCGCCGGCCCGGGTTATCGTCGGCGTCGACGCCTCGGCGGGCGTCGCCAGCCAGACCGATCCGCTGCCGGTTGTGCTGAGGATCACGGGGCCTGCCCGATCCGTCATACAGAACGGGAAGGTTCTGACCACCCGGATCCAGGGCTGCGTTGTGAACGGCGCGGCGCGCGGGGATCTCAGCAGCGAGAAGGTCTATGTGAAGCTTGCCCGCATGACCTGCGATCAGCCTGGCGGGCGGGTCGCGGTAAGCGAAGTCAAGGGCTTCATCAGCTTTGCCGGTAAGTCCGGGGTGCGCGGTCGCGTTGTCAGTCGCGAGGGCAGTCTGGTCAGCCAGGCGCTGCTGGCCGGGATCGTCGGCGGTTTCGGGCGCGGCTTCTCCGCAAACGCCAACAGCGTGTTCTCCGGCGTCACGACCAACCCCGATGGCAGTCGCTCTAAGCTCTCGGCTGGTGACATCCTTGGTGGCGGGCTTGGCCAAGGCGCCGCCGATGCCGCCGACACGGTCAGCAAATACCTAATCGAGCGCGCCGAACAGTACCAACCCGTCGTCGAGATGCCGACCGGCATCGATGTCGAGATCGTGTTCCTCGACGGCGTCTACGTGAGGAACTCCCAATGATCGAAAACTTGTCTCTAGAGCGGGATAACCGCCGCCGCCGCTGGTTGCGTGCCAGCGCAGGACTGGCAGCAATCATCGCCTTGTCGGCCGCAACCGGATGGGCGGTGGCAAGCCTTGCAGCCCCCACTGCCGCTCCGGACATGGCGAAGGTGCGTGAGGCACTGAAGCTGCGCCTGCCCAAGACGCCGATCGACGCGATCAACTGCAAAGGCCTTGGCGGTTTGTGCGAGGTCGCATCCAAGTCGACGCTCTTCTACGTTGACCGGGCTGCGAAGTATCTGGTGATCGGCCGGGTCTATGACATGGAAGCCCGTCAGGATCTAACGGCTGCACGGCTGCTCTCTCTCAATCCGGACCTGCTGGCGGCAGGGGCCGCACGGCGCAGCAATCCCGAAGCGCAAGCGGATGGGAGCCCAAACCCATCAGCAGCTTCAGCCCGGAACGCTGAACCGCGGCATGTGCAGCTTGGCAAGCTTCCATCAAATGGCGCGATTACCTGGGGCCCTGCCAATGGTCCACGTGTCGTTGTCTTCTCGGACTTCCACTGCGGCTACTGCAAGAAGCTTGAGGCAGAACTGAAGGCGATCGGGGCGCGGGTCGAAGAACGGCCGATCTCGATTTTCGGGGCGGAGAGCCGCCGCGACGCCGAGCGGGTGCTGTGCGCACCTCGGCCCGAGCTGGCGCTGCACATGGCCTATTCTGGTCTGGCGCTCGCCAATCCCAAACCCTGCGACACGAGCGGCCTCGATGCCAACGAGGCCTTCGCCCGGGCACACGACTTTGGCGGCACGCCGGTGATCGTGCGCCCCGCCGATGGCGCCGTTCTCGAGGGTTTCCGGCCTGCTGCAGTGCTCCGGGAATTCCTGCGCCCAACCTCCACCCGGGCCCCCACCCCAGCTCCGAAAGGATAACCCATGCGGTTTCCGACACGTCTCCTTGCCTGCGCCTGCCTGGCCGGCTTCACCAGTGGCTGCGCCACGTTCGGCACCAATGTCGAAGGCGACTTCACCTGCAGGGCGCCCAAGGGCGACTGCGCACCGGCCCACGTCATCGATGCCAAGGCAACGAACATTCTGTCGGCGGGCACGACGACTCATGCCGAGACACGCTCCCGGTCGGGCGTGGTGGAGGCTGACACCACGCGTACGGCGGAGCGGACCCTGCGGGTCGTCTTCCCAGCGCATGTCGATGAGGCAGGAACGCTCCATGATGAAGCGGTCGCCTGGACAGTCATCGACAACCCGCGCTGGGCAACCGAACTGCGCCGCAAGGCGGGTGAGGAGAAGAGCGGGGCCGTCATGCGCCAGGTCCGCCGACAGTTGAAGGCCGCTCAAGCTGCGTCGGCACACGAAGCCACAGACGGACACTCGGATGCTACCGTCGATCTTGCGTCGCCCTTTTCATCCGCGCCCATGAACGGGACCAGCACCCTGGAGACCCCGGGCGCTGATGCCCCCAGTTCCGAAAATGCAGTTTCAGATGCCTCGCCGCTGGTCCTCCCCTCCACGGCGCGCGAGGCCGTTGCCGGTGCCAAAGCACCGGCGGTCGAGGGGTTCGACACGCCGCCTCCCCCGCGTGATCGGACCCCTCGGCCAGAGGCGGGGCACAGCGCTCCCGTATTCCCCAGCGCCGCGGCGATTGAAGCCGCGAAAGCTGCGATCCGCCCCGCAGCCAGGGCCGGTGAACAGCCGATAGCCAGCACCCCGCAGCCCGAGGAACCCAAGTAATGGCCGAGCAACTCAAGTCCGTCATTGATCGGCTGCTTAGCGGATTGCTGGGTGACGCCGAGCACGTCGAAAAGCCCCGCCCCCAGCTGATGGTCGACATGCTGTCCGACTGGCTGCCCTACAGGGTCTATGATCCGACAACGCGCCTGTACTTCAACGCACGCTCGAAGGGCTTTGTCCTCTCGGTCACGCCGCTGATCGGCGCGGACGAGCGCACAGGGGAAATCCTTGGGCAATTCTTCTCGGAAGGCTTACCAGCGGGCGCCTGCCTGCAGGTGCTCCACCTTGCGAGCCCGCGCATCAGCAGAATCATCGCCCCGTGGTTTGCGCCACGGTACATGCAGGGCGGCGTGTACGAGGCGATTGCCCGTCACCGCGCGCGGCGGCTCTATTCGCTCGTCTGGGAGTCCGGCTCTGCGGACGCCCCCTTTCATGCGCGACATCACCAGGTCATCGTCTCGGTCGGCGTGCCGACATCGAAGGCGGTCAGCAACGAGGATCTCAAACAGACCCGCGAGGGGTTGATGGCGATGCTCAAGTC
Organism: Tardiphaga sp.; assembly: GCF_041424195.1. Lineage (NCBI taxonomy): Bacteria > Pseudomonadati > Pseudomonadota > Alphaproteobacteria > Hyphomicrobiales > Nitrobacteraceae > Tardiphaga > Tardiphaga sp. Next base: position 4,287 of record NZ_JBGMOE010000104.1, read on the forward strand.
GCTCAACCTTGGCGTGGTCGAAGTCGGGCCCGAAGCCCTCATCGCTGTCATCGATGATCTGACCTCGCCCACCACGGCGCCGCAGGATGATGCGGTGCCCTACAACCCGAACGATCCGATCGCCTCGCAGGCGATCCGCCACGACATCGAACTGGTTGTGGCGGAAGATCGCATGCGGCTGGTGACCGAGCGGTTCCGGCCCACTGGCAAGGTCAAAGACGGCGTGCCCGAGATCGGGACCGTCTATCCTGATGCCTTCGATGTCCGGCATTTTGCCGTACGCAACATGCCATCGCGCTGGGCCCCGTGGGAATGCGCGCGGCTGATCGGCGACCTGTTCACCGACAAGCTGCGCTTCCCCTGCCCGGCCGCGACCATGCTGTGCCTTGTCTATCCAGACCAGGAGGCTGCATCGGCGAAGGCCGGCTTCAAGTTCATGCGGACAACCAGCCTCGCCGGGACCCGCAGCGCCCGGTTCCTGCCCCGGATCGGCGAACAGGCCGCCGAGTGGCAACATGTTCAAGCCGAGCTCCAGGAAGGCCGCCGCCTCGTGCGCGTGTTCTACGGCGTGACGACCTATTCGCCGCTGGGCCAGGGCGACCGCCACGAACGCGCGATCAAGTCGATCTACAAGGCGGCGGGCTGGGATCTCACCGACGAGCGCTATCTGCAGATCCAGGGGCTTCTCGCGGCGATGCCGCTGACGCTCGCCGACGGGCTCGGTGCCGACATGGAGCGGCTGAAGCGGTTCAAGACCGTGCTGTCGACCACCGCAGCCAATATCGCGCCCATGCAGGGCGAATATCTCGGAAGCGCCCACCCTCACCTGCTGTTCGTCGGTCGGCGCGGCCAGCCCTTCTTCTGGTCGCCGTTCGAGAACGAGGCCGGCAACCACAATGTCGCGATCTGCGGCAAGTCGGGATCGGGCAAGTCGGTGCTGCTCCAGGAGATGTGCGCAGCCCTGCGCGGCGCCGGCGCGCAGGTGGTCGTGATCGACGATGGCCGCAGCTTCGAGCATTCAGTCAAGCTGCAGGGCGGCCGCTTTGTCGAGTTCACGATGAAAGCGGGCTTCTGCCTCAACCCCTTCTCGATGATCGATGCGGGCCGCGCGGCCGAAGACGAAGACTACCGCCTCGACTGCTTCGGAATGATCAAGGCCATCGTCGGGCAGATGGCCCGCCACAGTGCGAAGCTGACTGATACCGAGCGCGGGCTGATCGACCGGGCGGTCAACCTCGTCTGGACGGAACATGGCGCGGCTGCGACGGTCACCACCGTCGGCGAGATGCTGGCCAGTCTCGGCCATGACACGGCCGCAGACATTGCGACTGCGCTTGCCCCCTACATGGCTGGCGGAACCTACGGCGCGTTCTTCGAAGGCCAGGCCAGTCTCGACCTCGATGCAGATTTCACAGTGTTCGAGATGTCCGACCTCGCGAGCCGGGAGGATCTGCGCAGCGTGGTGCTCTCCGCGATCATGTTCATGACCAGCCAGGCGATGACGCGCAGCCCAAGGTCGCTGCGCAAGCTGCTGCTGATCGATGAAGCATGGTCGATGCTGAAGGGCGGCTCGATGGGTGAATTCGTCGAAACCTATGCCCGCACCTGCCGGAAATATGGCGGCGCGCTCGCGACCGCCACCCAGTCGCTCAACGACTACTACAAGTCCGACGGGGCGACGGCGGCGCTGGAGAACAGCGACTGGATGCTGATCCTGCAGCAGAAGCCGGAGACGATCGCCGATTTCAAGGCGAGCAAACGCCTCGACATGGACGATCGCACCGAGACCCTGATCCGCAGCCTCAAGCGCTCCGGGAGCGACTATTCCGAGGTGTTCATCAAGGGGCCTGAGACCGAGGCGATCGGACGGCTCGTGCTCGACGACTATTCGGCAACGCTCTTCTCGAGTTCGCCCCAGACCTTCGCCGCCATCGATGCCGAGATCGCCCGGGGCCACCAGCTCGCCGATGCCATCGAGCGCATCGCTCATCCCAATCGCTGACACCTCTTCATCAAAGGATTTCGAAACTCATGCCTCTCCACCTCGTCACCCCGTTCGACCGGACGGATGCGCCCGAAGACGAACAGCCCCTCTTCCCTCCGGCGCCGAGCTGGCGCTCGCGCATCGCCGATGGCTGCTACATTGTGCTGCGCGGTAGTCAGTTTCTGGGCTCGTCCTATCTGATGGCGCTGGGCCTGCCGCTGCTCTTCTTCCTGCTTCTATCGGGCGGCAATCCCGATGCCTTCTTCGCCCATGTCGCCAACCTCGGTGACCGCTTCCTGGCGGCGGATTTCACTCGGCGCGTGACCTTCCTCGACCAGTGCAAGTTCGTTCTGATCGGTCTCGCCACGCTCGTCGTCGTGTGGCGCATGCCGCGCTTCATCCGTGATCTCGACCGCGAACTCTCGGGAGAAAAGCTGTGAGGAACATTCTGGCAACATCAGGCCTTCGCAGGCGGCTGGCATCGATCAATCTCACCGCTGTCGTGCTCGGCGTCGGCATGATCGGTCAGGTACTGTGGGGTGTCTGGACGACCGACAAGCTGCTCACCCTGGAGAAGCGTGAGGTCGTCACGGTCCAGCTGAGCCGGATCATGGGCGACTTCATCGAAGCCGAAGCACGAGCTGGTCGTCCGCCGGAAGAAACGAAGATGCGCGTGCAGGCCTACCTCAAGGCTGTGGAAGCCTCGGTGCAGCAGCTGGGCCGCGAAGGCCGCACGGTCCTCGTTGCCGAAGCCGTGGTGGCCGGGAGCACGCCGGACCTGACGCAATCTGTGCGCGCCGATGTTGTGCGCCGGATGGGAGCCATCCCCGATGCTGCCCGCTGATCGCCTGATCCGCTCTGCGTCCGCGCGCCGTCTCGTGCTTTGGGGCGGGCTTGGTGCCGGGGCGCTGGCACTCTCCTCGCTCGCCGCCTTCGCTCAGGGCCACGCGCTCATGATCAACGTGAGCCCCAGCCTGCCCTACTGGGCCCTCTGGGTGACGCGCGGGGCGGCCGTGCACCGCGGGGATATCATCCTATTCGATCCGCCTGCTTCCTCGTTGCTGGTGAAGCATTTCGGAGCGGCGCCGAAACCGTTCGGTAAGCGGGTGAGCGGCGTGCCGGGCGACATCGTCACCGAGCAAAACCGCACCTACTTCGTCAACGGGCAGGCTGTCGCAAAGGCCAAGCTCACGAGCCGCCTTGGTGAACCCCTCGCGCTCGGCCCGACGGGCCGCGTTCCGAAAAGCTGCTATTTCGTCACAAGCGAACACAAGGACGGTTTCGACAGCCGCTACGCCGCAATCGGTTGGATTTGCGGCCCACGCATTCTCGGGGTCGGGAGGCCGATCCTGTGAGGCTCCTTACCTTCCCCATATGCGCCACTGCGCTGGCGCTGGCCATAGCGCCAGAAGCAATGGCTCGCGATTACGGTCAGCACGGCACGGTCTGGCCAGTCATCGAACCGGACCTGCTGCAGCAGATCCATGCCAGGCTTACGCAGCTCGAGAAGACCGGCGAGACCGCCCGCCTCAATGAGGAGCTGAAGCGGCGCACGATCGCCCGGGTCAACCGGCCAGAGCCTGTCGCAGGTCTCTCCCTCGCTCCGGCAACACGCAGCTGGCGTTTCGATCCGACGATCACCGTCGAGCGCGACATTGCCGACGACAAGGGCCGGGTCATCATTGCCGCAGGCACAAGGGTCAATCCGCTCGATACCGTGCCGCTGCGGGCTCCGCTCGTCTTCCTCGATGGCGACGACCCGGCACAGCTCGCCTGGGCCACCCGTCGCTATGCCAGCACAAAGGCCAAGTTCATCCTCGTGCGGGGTGCGCCGCTCGAACTCATGAAAGCCCGCCAGCGGCGCTTCTACTTCGACCAAGGCGGCACGCTGGTGAAGCACTTCGGCATTCGCGCAGTACCGGCAACCGTCGAGCAGCAGGGTCGCGCGCTCTTCATCACCGAACAGCCGGTCACTCCCAACGAGCGGGCGCCATCATGAGCAGGAAACATCGCCATCTGTCATGGCTTTGCGGAGCACTTCTGCTCGCCAGCATGAACATCATCTCAGCCGCTCCAGCCCAGGCTGCGGCCGGTCCCGGCCGCTGCACCGGGAAGTTCGTCAATCCGATCACGGACATCTGCTGGTCGTGCCTTTTCCCGATTTCGATCGGAGGCTTGAAAATCTGGCCGTCAAGTCGGCCCGACACCAGCAACCCAGCTCTCCCCGTTTGCCTCTGCGGTTTGCGGCCCGGTATCGCCATGGGGTTCTGGGAGCCGGTCCGGCTTGCCGACGTCAGCATGAAGCCTTGGTGCTTCGTCAATCTGGGCGGGATGAAGCTCGATCCTGGGTTCGACATCGGCTTCAAGTCGATGGCGGGGCCATCTGCAGTTGGCGGCAATACCCAGTACAACTCGCAGTGGCATGTCCACTGGTATGCCTATCCGCTGATCTACTGGATGGAGATCGTTGCCGACTTCCTGTGCCTCGAGTCCGGCTCGATCGACATCCTCTACATCACCGAGATCGATCCGCTTTGGCAGGACAGCGAACTCACCGCGATCATCAACCCCGAGGCGGTCCTGTTCGCCAATCCGCTGGCGCTTGCGGCCTGCGCGGCCGACTGCGTGGCGGCAACGGCCAAGCTGCCGACCGATGAACTGTTCTGGTGCGCGGGCTGTCAGGGCACGATGTATCCGCTTAACGGCAATGTCTCGGCGACCATTGGCCATGTCCAAGCCTCGCGGCTCGCGCTCGCCCGCTTCTCCTACAAGCTCCATCGCGAGCTCGTCGCCTGGGGGACGATGGGGAGCAAGGGGCTTTGCGGCAAGTACCTGATGCCGGTGATGCGCAAGCAGCAATACCGCTTCCAGGCCACCAATCCCAATCCGCAGACCAAGGGCCGCTACGCCTGCGCGCCCATTGGTGCCTCCACCACCTTCATGTCGGCAGGCCAGGTCTATCCCGCCATTGGCGAGGACATGGGCTATCTGGTCTGGCGCAAGCGGAACTGCTGCGCACGAGCGCCGTGACGGCGCGGAAAGGAAATATGCATGTAATTCAGCATCATATTCC
>NZ_JBGMOE010000105.1:0-9307 GCF_041424195.1 Tardiphaga sp.
TTATTCCGGTGAGACCGGCCGATCCGTGGCCCCTTTTATTCCCGGTGTTCTCATGCGTGGGTCGCGTTGAACGCACTCTGAAGACGGTACCAGGCGTCACCGAAGCAAGCGTCAATCTCGCGACCGAACGCGCCAGCATCTGCGGGGCGGCGCCCGTCCAGGATCTGATCGCAGCCATCTCTGACGCAGGCTATGTTGCCAGGACGGTCGAAGCGTATCCGGCAGCAGGTGAAGAAGCGATGGGGCGCAAGGATGTCGAGCGCCGAGGCCTCCAGCGCGATTTAATCATTGCGACGATACTGGCCCTGCCGGTACTTCTGCTCGAGATGGGATCGCACATGATCCCAGGCATTCACTTGGCGCTCGCGAACAGTATCGGCATCCAGGCGAGCTGGCATATCCAGTTCGCGCTGACCACCCTTATCCTCATGGGTCCAGGCCTGCGCTTCTATCGCAAGGGCATTCCCGCGCTATTGCGTCTGACGCCGGACATGAACTCGCTTGTCTCGATTGGCACGCTCGCCGCATTCGCCTATTCGCTGGCCGCAACCTTCACACCCGAAGTCCTCCCGTCCGGAGCAGTGAACGTCTATTATGAAGCGGCCGCCGTCATCGTCGCGCTGGTCCTTCTCGGGCGCTATCTCGAAGCGCGCGCAAAGGGACGCACCTCCGAGGCGATCAAGCGCCTTGTGGGGCTGCAGGCGAACACCGCGCGTGTTCGCGGTCACGCCGGTCTGACCGATATCCCCATCGCACAGGTTCGGACCGGCGATATCATCGAGGTGCGCCCGGGCGAGCGGATCCCCGTCGACGGTACAGTGACCGAGGGCCAGAGTTTCGTCGATGAATCGATGATCACTGGCGAGCCGATCCCGATTGCCAAATCGGAGGGTGCATTCTTGGTAGGCGGTACGGTCAATCAGCAGGGGGCCATTGCCTTTCGCGCGGACGCCGTCGGCGACGCAACGATGCTTGCACAGATCATTCGCATGGTCGAACAGGCGCAGGGCGCGAAGCTTCCGATCCAGGCGCTGGTCGACAGGGTGACGATGTGGTTCGTGCCTGGCATCATCGGCGTGGCTGCCCTCACCTTCGCTGCCTGGCTCTATTTCGGTCCCTCCCCCGCGCTGACCCTCGCGCTTGTAAACGCCGTTGCCGTGCTGATCATAGCCTGTCCGTGCGCCATGGGCTTGGCGACCCCGACCGCCATCATGGTCGGCACCGGCCGGGGCGCAGAGCTAGGGGTCCTCTTCCGGAAGGGCGAGGCGCTCCAGCTATTAAAGGACGCGAAGGTGGTTGCTATCGACAAGACCGGCACGCTGACCGAGGGCCGTCCTGCGCTCACCGATCTGCAGGTCACGCCCGGGTTTCATCGTGCTGCGGTGCTGGGTTCGATCGCGGCTGTCGAGAGCAAGTCCGAGCATCCGATAGCCCACGCAATCGTCGAGGCGGCGAAGGTCGAGGGGATTGAGCTTCCATCGGTCGCAGCCTTCGAATCACTCACCGGCTTTGGCGTGAAAGCAGAGGTAGGCGGCAAGCAAGTCCAGATCGGCGCCGACCGCTATATGTGCGATTTGGGCCTGGATATTTCCGCTTTCCATGAGACCGTCGAGCGGCTTGGACACGAAGGCAAATCGCCCCTTTATGCTGCGATTGACGGCAAACTGGCAGCGATCGTCGCGGTGACCGATCCCATCAAAGAGACGACACCTGCCGCGATTGCGGCGCTGCATGCCCTGGGCCTCAAGGTTGCGATGATCACCGGCGACAATGCGGTCACGGCGCAAGCAATTGCGCGTCAGCTGGGCGTTGAGGAAGTGGTCGCCGAGGTTCTGCCCGGCGGCAAGGTAGAGGCTGTGCGTCGACTGCAAGTCACGCATGGCACGCTCGCGTTCGTTGGCGATGGCATCAACGACGCCCCTGCCCTGGCACAGGCCGATGTCGGCCTGGCAGTCGGCACCGGCACGGACGTCGCGATCGAGGCGGCCGATATTGTGCTGATGTCGGGCCATCTCACCGGTGTGGCGAGCGCTATCGCGCTCTCTCGCGCCACCATCGGCAACATCCACCAGAACCTGTTCTGGGCCTTCGCCTATAATTGCGCGCTGATACCGGTGGCGGCAGGCGTCCTCTACCCTGAGTGGGGCATCCTCCTGTCGCCGGTATTTGCTGCCGGTGCTATGGCGATGTCGAGCGTATTCGTCTTGGGCAATGCGCTGCGCCTGCGCGGTTTTCGTGCGGTTGATGCATCGGTCTCGGCTTCAGGCGAGCGGCGCTGATACAGGAGAGGCCGATGAACATTGGACAGGCAGCAAAGGCGTCGGGCGTCTCGGCCAAGATGATCCGCTATTATGAGCAGAGCGGTTTAATTCCAAAAGCTGACCGGCGGGAGTCCGGCTATCGCACCTATTCGGCAGCGGACGTCCATATGCTTCGCTTCATCCGGCGGGCGCGGGACCTTGGGTTCGCGGTCGCGGAAATCCACGATCTGCTAAGCCTTTGGCGGGACAAGACCCGCCAAAGCGCCGACGTAAAGCGGATCGCAAAGGCCCATATCGGCGAGCTGCGTCGTCGGATCGACAGTCTCGAAAAGATGGCAGGAACACTCGAAGCGCTTATGGACTGCTGTGCCGGGGATGATCGGCCAGACTGCCCCATTCTCGCCGATCTGGAAGAACCCGCACAGGAACCGACAGCCCTCGATCCTGTTACGAGACGCAAGGCACGGCTCCACCATCTACCAAGCTGAGGCGAGACGTCAGAGGATGGCAGAGCCGATGTCTGCCTGCCCGGTTGCTTCACAGGTCCTACCCATCCAGTAAAGCAACACTGCCGCCCCCGTGGCGAAGAGTGAATGCTCAAGACCAGCAGACGACGGCCAACGGTTGAACGCCCAATTTGCGGATCAAAGCCGGCAAATCGCTCGTGCAAGAGCCTTTCGGATCTGAAAATCATGACTTGGATTTAATATTCGTGTCAGACGGCTGCCGGGAAATGTCGGCACATTGATGGCTATTCTCGGGGCGCAGCGTCCGAAGGCTTGCTCCGAACTTTAGGCGCTTGGCGCCGCAGCGTTTCAAAGAAGGAGGCAAGGATCCCGAAGCACAGCTTCATCCGGCGCTGATCGCGACGGTATTCAGGTGCGCACGACCTGGACGTCGTGCACACCACCAATCAGGTGGCCAACCGCAACCGTATGAGGCGCACTTACAGCCGATTTTATAGCGCCGAACCATCGCCCCGTGGGTCAGTGACCGCCCGGTAGCAAGCCGCGACAGCCTGATCGTGCCAGGCCGCCTGTTGTCGAAACGCACGGGAAGATGAGTGCGACAATGCCCCTTTTGACCCCGAAGAGCAGAATGCTGCGACGACAACCCGCTCGATACGCCATCGCGGTTCTTGGCCTCTTCGCTGCTCTCGTTTGGGCACCGTCGCTAACACACACATATCGGCCCACAAAACCGCCATCGGACCCGTGCGACAGGTTGGGCATAGTCAGCACGTCGCCGTTGGCGAGGGAAGCAGCAGACGGTGTACCCATCGTCAAGATTCGTGACGGCGCACCAGCAGCTTTCGCCGGCCTCATGCCTGGCGATGTCGTGGTCGAGTTCGCCGGCCGAAGCATCCAAAACCGCCAAGATCTGGTGCAGGCCGTTGCATCGACACCACCCGGCGGCTTTGTACCGATCTCCTTCGAGCGGCGCGAGGAACGCTTTTTGACTGTGATGCGCCTCCCTTAGCACGCAGGCGGCGCCGCGCTGTTCCAGTTCTGCACGCGACAAGATGACCAGCACGTTACTCCCTGCACCGCGCAACACCCCTGTTCTCACCTTCACGCGTTCAAGTTGGACCGAGAACAGGACCGTCGAGCCATGCGAAGCTTCCATTCTCCATGCAATCGTAGCCTTGTCGCTCCCGCTAAATTCCAAAGCTTGCGATCCCAGATCGTCGGATCAACGACGAATATCCACGACGCATGCTGGAGAGCGCTGTTCAACTCCCCGGCCATCGCCGCCGGCCATCCCTAGTCGCTGCGTGACAACAGCATCCCCTCAACTGGTTCCCGGCAGGCGGCAAGGCAGCGCTCCTGCGCTCGCAGGAGCGACCACGTCAACTTCGCATGATAGCCCCCGTCAGCGCTGAACCCTTCTTCGCCGAAGGCTATGCGTCCGCGGCAGCGGTCGGTATTTAGCGGGCCGGACAGCCGCACCGGGAATGCAAAGTTTAGCCACGTTCCCAAGCGGATCAGAACGCCTTTACGGTCTCAGTTCTCTGTATAGCCTCTGGACTGCGATGAAGGTCCCTCAAGACATCCGGCGCGACGATGACACCATGATTACAACGATTACAACTTTCGTTCGCTGATTGCACCAAACCTCCCAATAGCGCAGATTGGAAGCAGTCCAGAATGGACTGAGAGCCGGAGGCTCACATGTCAGCGCATTTGTTAAGGGCTGCGATCGGGTCAACGATGGCGTTCACACTGACCGGTTGCGCGACTTACGCGCCGCCACGTCAATCATATGCCTATTTCGTTGTACCATGCTCCACACCGGGAGCGTTTCCGGCTGAACCGGCAATCGAGGTGCCGCGCGCTGGTGTATCGCAAGCGGTGCCGCGCGACACTCCGCTTTCCCCTCAAGCAGGAGCGTCGCCAGCACCGCCGCCCCGCGCCTGCTTGATCGCTGCCGCTGTTTCGCGTGCGGGCTACGCTCGTCCCTATTATGGCGGTTCGGATTACTACGGTCGCTACGGTTACCCATTTTTTGGCTCGATCGGCATAGGCGTGCATGGCGGTGGCCACGGCTGGGGTGGATATGGTGGTCACGGCTTTGGTCATGGCGGCGGCGGTCATGGCGGGAGCCATGGCGGACATGGAGGCCACTAAGCGCGTTGTTTTGCCGTCCGCGCCTTCGCATGCCGGCGCGACAGGCCTTCTGGGCTTGAATCCTTTTGAATATGAATGGCCCTCATAAGCGCGCAGCGTCATGCTGCTGTTTTGACCTCCGGCAGCAGACACTATGTCGGCTCCTGGCAGGATGCTGGCGTCACACCCCCCAATCTATGTATCTGTTGTTTTTCTTGTTCCGGTCACCGCCGGCAATCCTGCAAAATCGAACCGATCCTCGCAGTCTGATCCAGCGCCTACCAAAAATGTTCACTCTACGACTTTGCCAGCGAGCCAATCGCTACAGACGATGCCACCGCCAGCCTCGCGACAGGTGGAGGCATATCGAGAAAAGAAGTGGACGAGCAAATCCGCCTATGTAACGGGGTCAGTTATCGCTGGAATTCGGACAAGAACCGAGCAGGCCGTCGCTGCCGTCAGGTCAGCCGGATGTTCTGAGAGGAAATGCCAATGCTCATGAAGTTTAGCCTACTCACGGTAGCGCTGCTGTCAGCAAATTCGGTTTCTTGGGCGCGGGATGTCGGATCGGCATCGGATATTGCCGCGGTCAAGAACGTACTTTCCCAATATCAGGGCGCGATCGAAACACTCGATGTCCGCGGGACCGAACGACTGTTCGCCGCAGACTCCGAAATCTTTGAGTCCGGCCATTCCGAAGGAAGCTATGGCCGCTATCTGGAACATCACCTGCAACCCGAGATGGGCGAATTCAAATCCTTCAAATTTTCTGATTATTCAGTATCAGTTCGCGTTGAGGGTTCAGTCGCTTTCACTAGCGAAACCTACCATTACAGGATCGAGCCCAAGAAAGGAACTCCAGTGGAAATGCAGGGTGTTGCGACCAGCGCGCTCAAAAAAGTTGATGGCGACTGGAAAATCATCAGCATGCACAGTTCCGGGCGCCGTATCAAAGCCACGACCTGATTGGACGAGCTTAGTTCGATCGAAGAGAGCAACAAGCGACCGCGAGGTCGCCTTGAATGCAATCGTCACTGGCCTTGCGGCTTGGATCATGCCTTTCCCGAGCGACGAGATGATGTCGCTCGACCTGAAGTCTTTCTCAGCGACCAATCGAGGCTATCGCGCCGAAAATCTCCTCGGTGAATTTCGTGAGCAATTCAGCAATCCCTGCACCGAAAAGTATCAGGCAGAGGAACAGCACGATGAATTTCGGCAGCAAACTGATGGTTTGCTCGTTGACCGAGGTCGCAGCCTGAATGATCCCGATGATCAGCGAAACGATCAGAATCGGTAAGAGCAGGACAGCCAGAATAAGACCTAGGATCGCGACCATCCGGCCAGCCTCATCCCAAAGGAGAGACTGGTCCAAGTGCTTCACATCCCGGATGCTGGCGGGGCAAGCGTACCCAGCCAAGCAACCAGTCCCATGATCACGACGACGAGGCCCGCCTCAATGCCCAGACTGCGCCGCAAGGCACCGAGCGCGCCATTGTGGTCGGCTGTTGCTATCGACCGTTCGAAAGCGGGCGTAAGCCGAAAGCGATTGAGCGCTGCCAGCGCCAACATACCTACGAACAGCGCCACTTTGATCACCAGGAGGCGTCCGTACAGATCCGCCATCATCGACGGAACATTGCTTGGCCCGACCAGTAGCCAGCTATTGACCAAGCCTGTGACCACGATTGTCGCGACGACCACGGTTCCTATGGCCCCGAACCCGTGAAGGGCGCGGTGCGTAAGTTCGAGATGGGCAGTGTCCACCCTCGAAGCGGGCCGCGCCAGGAGTAAAAGCAAGCCGAACAACGCGCCAATCCAGACGCCCGCGGCAAGCAAGTGCACAATATCCGCAGCGAGATGAAACCAGCCTAGAGATCCCTCATCCATCGCGCCATGCCCGGTCCAGGCAAGGGTGCCCATGGCGACTGCGGATGCCGTCATGGCGACGAGCAAGGATCCTGTCCGCTCGCCGGCGAAAATTGCCGCAGCTCCAGCAACGGCCAAGGCAATCATCCGCACCACCCAGGCGCTACCGATCGGACCTCCGACGACGAGTGCAGCGACCGCAGTGCTGTCCACCGGCCAGATCGGCGTTCCAGCCATGACCGAGACCATCAACAGCATGGCGAACGCGGAGACGACAAGGCCCGCAAGCGCAAATCCACTGAGCCACGGCCTAAGCACGAGCGCGCTTCCGCGCTCGTGCTTCTGCAACCCATAGAGGCTGAAGGCCGACAGGCCGAAAAGTGCCGCCAGCACGAGATACACCGCGTAGCGGACGATAATGGTCGACCCGTCCTGCATGGATCAGCGCACCGTGAAGGTCTGGCGGCCCGCGATCTTGTGCGTGTCAGACGACACAACGTTCCATTCGACCGAATACTGACCGCGCGGAAGTGCTGATTTCGGCGTGATGACCAAGGTCATGCCATCTGGTCCAACAGCCGAAGTGCTCGCCATCTTCATGGCTGCCATGCCGGGCATCGCCGCCATGGTGATATCCGCCTTGGAGAAGGCCGGCACCAGCTTCTCGCTGAACTTGAGCGTGATCTTGGCAGGCGAGGCCACCGAGGCGTTGGCCGCCGGGTCCGATGAGACCAGCTTGGGATGGGCAAAGGCGGTGCCACCGGCAAGCGCCAAGGCAAGGGCAGCAGCTGTAACAACAAAGCGACGCATTGAGCTTATCTCCATTCTGTTGGGCTCACCTACAGTTACGCATCCCCGCGCTGGACCCCTCACGCGCAAAAAATAAAAGCGGTGCATGTCCCGTTTCGTGAGGGGTCACGATGATCGCCGCGTAATCTGTGATAAGAGCGTTGGAGTGATGGACATGGACAATCTTGACGCGCTGCTAGGGCAGCTTGCGCGAGCGCCGGTGCACCCGGGCCTTGCGTCGATGGAACACCGCGTGTTGGCGACGATTTCGTCCAGAACGGCACGGCAGGCAGGTCTCGGAGTAAGCATTGCTACGATCACCGCCGCGCTGCTGATCGGTGTCGCGGGAGGCGTTCCAGCCTCCGCTACAGATGCATCGCCGCTGATCCCCTTAGGGCCGAGTTCGCCGCTCGCCCCGTCAACATTGCTGGCCGGCGTTCCATGAAACCGGGTTGGCGAACCGCGGTGACGATCGTCACCGCTTTTGCCGCGGCGATCGGCGGTGTCTTTGTGGGCCGCGAACTGCTGCCGCCGGTCCCGCGACCAGGCGCGGAACTGCACGACGTGCTGCACAACAAGCTGGACCTTGATAATGCTCAAAAGGCCCGCCTGGAAGCGCTCGAACAACGCTATGCCGTTCGCCGGCGCGCACTCGAACTCGAGCTGCGAGCGGACAATGTCCGCCTGGCCGAGGCGATCGAAGCAGAGCATGGTAATGGGCCGCGGGTGGCGGAAGCCGTCGACCGGAGCCATGCGGCGATGGGCGAACTCCAAAAAGTCACGCTCTCGCATATTTTCGCCATGCGGGAGCTTTTGAAGCCGAACCAAGCGGCTCAGTTCGATCAGGCGGTGGTGAAGGCGCTTACCGAAGATGCGCGGTGAGCGTGGACTGGACCATGATGTCCGACGGCGAACTCGCCGTTCTCAGCCAAGCCGGTCGATCGCAAGCGTTCGCTGAAATCGTTCGGCGATACGAAACGGCGATTTTTCGTCTTGCCAGAGCCTTTATTGGCAACGCCGATGATGCCCTGGATATTACGCAGGAAACGTTCATCTCCGCACATCAGGCTCTCTCCAAATATGATGACGCGCGCGCGATGCGGATCTGGCTTTCGACCATCGCACTCAACAAGTGTCGGGACCTGGCTCGCAAACGAAAGGTTCGCCGTCTTTTGTGGATCACCGATCCGATTACCGAAGAGGCTGAAGCAATTGCTGACGATCAGGTGGGTATCGAGGAGGCAGTTGCCAGTCGCGAGGAGCTCGATCGCGTAAAGCTCTTGATCTCGGCCCTTCCAGTAGCGCTGAAGGAGCCACTCGTCCTTCGGACGCTCCAAGGCTTGAGTCAGGCTGAGACGGCGAAAATCCTTGGGATCAGCGAAAAGGCGGTTGAGACCCGCCTGTATCGAGCAAGAGCACGCTTGATCGAGCAGCTGAACGCCTAGAAATCGATCTTCAGGTCCTCGTTCGTTCGATGTCGCGGCGAATGGTGGTGTCCGTAATTTCGTCCCCGCGCACGCCTCCCCCTGCCCGGGGGCGATATTGTCGTTGAAGCGCTCTTGGACAGGTCGCAATCCCTCCGCCGGAGCCGATCAACCACAATAACCGGCGTGCCAAGAATTTCACCGAGCCTGGAATCTTTTCATGAGGGATGCGCTCATCAGCCGCGTATCTTTGAAGAGAAGCCACTTCCGGTCGAGCTAAGAGGGAAAATGCAAAATCCATATAACCGACGAGAGCTTCTTCGCGGGGGCATGATGGCTGGAGGTGGTTTGGCGCTGGCGG
>NZ_JBGMOE010000106.1:0-1500 GCF_041424195.1 Tardiphaga sp.
CACTCAACATCGCCGGCGGACCCGGAGCCAAGGTGGCCTGAGCCGCCCTGTTCGCCACCTGTTCAGCTTACCGCTGTCCGTGCCACAAACCTTGAGGTGCCCCCGACAGGTTGGCGATGTCGATATGCTTGAGTTTCATGATCCTCACTCCTTCAAACACCGTACCCGGCGCCGGAATGGCGGGGGAGCGGCAGGAGCGGACCGGCAGGCCCGGCGGCAGAGGCAGGCCGCACCCGAACGGGGCGCAATGTAATGGAGCACTCAGGCACAGCCTGAGTTGCGGCCTGCCGCGACGGGCCTAAGGGACAGCGACGCTCCCCCGCCAGATCGCGTGCCGGAGGCACAAACGCCATCGCGCCCAAAGCGCGATGACCGCAGGCCGGGCGACCCCGCCCGGCTCCGATCGATCACGCGCGATCGATCACGCGCGATCGATCCTCGTCAGAGATCATAACCGCCCTGCGGCCGTGACGCCAAAGGCGACTCGGTGGCGCACAGCGCCATCGTGCTCGACCGTGCGTCAGCGCGGGACGCCACAGACCGTAATGCTCCCTGACTTTTTGGGGGCTGTTCGGGCCTGTCTGGTGCAGCCCGGTGCAGTTCGGCTCCGCCCCCCTTGTCCTGCGCCCACGCCATCTCAATCCTGATCGTAGCCCGCCACACCGATCACCCGCGAACCAGGATCGTGCCATGATCACCGATAGCCCCGACCGCATTCTCCGCCTTAACACCGTGCTCGACCGAACCGGCCTCAGCCGGGCAACGCTGTACCGAAAGATAGAGGCGGGCACGTTCCCAAGGCAAATCCGCATCGCAGCTCGCTGCGCCGGTTGGCGGGAGTCTGCGGTCAATGACTGGATGCGCAATCCGATGTTTTACGAAGCCAAGGACTGAGCGCAGAGAAAAGCGGTTGGTCGGCAGTGCGCGCGAGGTGTTTGAGCGTACCGGACGGTGTAGCCGCGCGGAAGCACGTGAGGCGGGCGGCCCCGTTGCGGCCCTCGCCCTCTTTGATCAGCGCTCGGTTTTCACTGAAGAAACCCGCTTTTGCTATGTCGTTGTTCGCGAAGCGTCGACGACTGAGCTGTTATATATTCATCTGTTTGTCTCTGTAATATTCTTGCCGATCGAGCCTGAAGCAACCGCGTAGTTCGGAGCTCAGACATTAGCGTAGGTTCGGAAGTAAATTTCGTGATGACCCCGATAAAGAATCTGTTGGTATTTTCGAACCGTTTTGAAACTCACGCTCCCGGCGGTCGATTGCGGCACCCAGTTTTGCGAGTGCCTGCCCCAGCGGACCGCCCGCCACCTCCAAGGCGAGATCCCTACACCCGAGGCGCGACAACATCGCCTGATGCTCGTCGACGCGCTCCGCCTGGCGCTGAATTTCGTCGACCGGCACGGGGGCCGGCCGCATCCAGCGCGGCAGATAGGCGAGCACCGCCTGCGGCAGGAAGGTGCGGTAGACATTCGATGTCTGCTCATAGCGCGGGCCAGGCCCCT
>NZ_JBGMOE010000107.1:0-9129 GCF_041424195.1 Tardiphaga sp.
CGGCGGGCATAATCCACTAACAATCAACACGGTCCACTCGGTGGGGGCAGATCACTTGCTACCGATGATGAAGGATACCCAATCGCCGAGTATGGACCCGAGAATTGCGGCCGAGATGACCGCCGCTTCATTGAATCTCCCGGTCGCAAGCAGACTGCCGGTAGCCATCATAAGCGATGTCGCGGGAATCATCAGCCCGATCAGCACCAGCGACTCGCCAAAGCAGAGCAGCCCAATCGCAAGGGCCACCCAACCGGAATTGGCGATGATGAGCTCAGTGATTCCAGCGATCAAATCCTGCACATGCCGCTCCTCACCGACACAGAAATCTGTCGGTGTCCGAACCGATGGATGCCATCACTTCGCGGGCAGCGCACGCCCTAACCGAATTTTCCTCTCGCGGTTGCGACGAGGAGAGCCAGGCGGCGGACCTTCGTTGAAGTGATAAGATATGCTGGCAACCCCACGACGACCGCGAATGCCTTGATGAAAGGCTGCTCGCGCTGCCGCAAAAATGGGCACGGATAAATCTGCTGCCAATCTGTCGGCGAGCAACCTTCGCTAAGGGTTGTCTCGAATTCAACCTATGGCGTGGCCGTTGTGATCGGAGAGATAGGGCTTTAGCACACGCATTGAACTTTCCCTGCGATCCTGCTGCCCCCCCACACTGCTTCGATGCGCCAATCCGCTGTCGCAAGCATCGACTAAAGGTTGAGAAATGAGTTTTTCTGCGATCGCGCTCGCTCTGCCGCTGTTCGCCGTTACGAACATCGACGATATCTTCGTTCTCCTCGGTTTCTTCTCCGATCCCCGATTTCGCGCACGGCAGATCGTGGTTGGTCAGTATCTAGGCATGCTGACACTGATTGGGGTCAGCCTGGTCGCGGCGCTCGTCTCGCTGGTTCTCCCGCCGCAATATGTGGGACTACTCGGCTTGGCTCCACTCGCGATCGGCCTGAAGAAACTCTACGACTTGCGTAATGCGAGCGGCGATGATGACGAAGACATTCCTCATAAGGCCGGCTCTTCGGGCATCGGAAACATCCTGTCCGTGGCAGCAGTCACGATCGCCAATGGCGGCGACAATATCGGTGTTTACGCCCCGTTGTTCGCTACTCGCGGAACGAGCGCGACCGGCATCATCGTCATTACCTTCCTGGCAATGACCGCGATTTGGTGCTTGTTCGCCTTCTGGCTGGTCAATCACCGCACGATCGGCGCCCCTATTCGAAAGTTTGGTCATATTGTGCTGCCGTTCGTTCTGATAGCCTTGGGCATACTCATTCTCTATGAGGCCGGCAGCTTTGGACTTTTGATTTAGGTGACGACGCCATTGGACATCAGCGTTGATTGGGGTCAGGTGGTCGAAAGCTGCGCCCGTATCGCTTTCGCGTTCGTGTTGGCTCTTCCCCTCGCAATCGAGCGCGGTCGGGGCGAAAGCGGTCTGGGGCTGCGGACCTTCCCCATCGTAGCCATGGCTGCGTGCGGATATGCGTTGTTGATCCGCGACATGCCCGATACAGACGCTGAGGCTCAGTCGCGGCTCCTGCAAGGCCTGCTTGCCGGGATTGGCTTCATTGGCGGCGGCGCAATCCTGAAAAGCGACAACGGTGGCGTTCACGGATTGGTGACCGCCGCGAGTATATGGAACACAGGCGCGATCGGGGCAGCTGTGGCCTTTCGGCGCGAGGAGATTGCCATTGTCCTCAGCGTCCTCAACGTTGTGGCGCTATTATTTCTTGGCTGGGGCCGAAAGTTCTACAAGTCCGGCGGGAAAGGCGATGCGGACAGTCAATGATCCGACAGGCCAGAATCCTGTTAGGTCCTGTCGATCGATGACGGAGCCATGCTGCCGCTGAGGCCGGACAAACCAACCCGCATGGGGCAAGAAAAAATTTTAGGTTCACTGTAAGGATTGAGACGCTCCCACGTCCTAGTCAGAGAAGGCGAGGTTCGCCTTCCATCGCTGACAGCCGGGAGGCCGACATGAACCATGATGCGCATCGAGGGACAGGCAATCGAAAGTGGCTCACGCCGCTGATATTTGTCGGTTTCGCGGCGATCGCCGTTTACTTCCTGGTTTCCGAGCACAGGCTGCATACGCTGAGCGTTCTGCCATGGGCTCTGATACTTCTCGCCTGCCCGCTGATGCACCTTTTCATGCACCGGGGCCATGGTGGCCATGATGGCCCGTCTGATCGACCGCGCAGCGATGCCGTCGATTCCGGCTCCAACCAGCATTGATGTCAGTAGCGGACGATGCATAGCAACGCACCAGCATACGGCTTTTGGAGCCTTGCCTTCCTCAATTCGGCGCTATTCATTTTCTTCGCCTACAGCTTTTACAAGCCGACTACGCCGCGGGACTGGCGGTCCTTTGGTGCGTTCAGCGCATTTCTCGTTGCGCTGTTTTCCGAGATGTACGGTTTCCCTCTCACCATCTATCTCATGTCAGGCTGGCTCCAGAGCCATTTCCCCGGAATCAATTGGTTCTCACATGATGCCGGCCATTTGCTTGAAACGATGTTCGGATGGCGTGTGAACCCACATTTTGGGCCATTTCATATTCTCAGCTTCGTGCTGATTGGCACCGGCTTCTGGATGATTTCGGCCGGATGGCCGCGCCTTTATCGCGCGCAGCGCAGCCGGATGCTCGCGACCGACGGCATCTATGCCCGGGTGCGACATCCGCAATATGATGGGTTCATCCTGGTCATGTTGGGCTTCCTGTTCCAATGGCCGACACTGTTGACGCTCGCGATGTTCCCGATGCTGGTGTTCATGTACATCCGCCTTGCCCGCAGCGAGGAGCGCGACGCGCTCGCTTTGTTCGGCGCCGAATACCAAGCCTATATGGATCGCGTTCCCGGCTTCATTCCCCGGCTAGGACGAGCGTGAACAACGGCCGGCTGCCCGCAGCATCGCTCATGATGATCCTATCTTTCACGCAGGAGGCATATCTTGAGTGAACTCGTCGTCATTGTCTTCGACAACGAAGAAAAGGCGGAGGAAATCCGCGACCGGCTGATCAGCCTTCAGCGTACACACATCGTCATGCTTGCTGACGCCGTCGTTGCTACCAAGAGGTCGAACGGTGGTATCAGGCTTAGCCACCTCGCGAACCCAGCCACGTCGGGTGCAATCAGCGGCGGCTTCTGGGGATTGCTGATCGGCGCACTGTTCCTGGCTCCGCATATCGGGCTGCTGGTCGGCGCTGCTGGCGGCGGACTGGCCGGTGCGCTGACTGATGTCGGAATTGATGACGGCTTCATGCGCGAAGTCGCGGAGGTGCTGCAGCCGGGCGCGGCCGCACTGTTCGTGCTCATCCAGAAGATGACTGAAGACAAGCTGCTCGACGAACTGAAAGGCGTCGGCGGCAAGGTGCTTCGCACGTCGCTGGATCACAGCAAGGAACAGCAGCTGCGCGACGCTCTTGCCGAAGCGCTGAACGATACGTCGGCGCCCCGGTCGGCATAGTGCACCGCTGTTCGGGACCGGCATGGCGGCCATCGAGTGCGACTGTTCCACCACGAAAGTCTCGAGACAAACCATGACAAAGAAGCACAAACGACCCGATGGCTATGCCGACGAGCTCCGGGCCCTGCAGATCGGACTGAGCGCATTGCAACGGCATGTCATCGCGGATGGCCGAAAGCTTCTGATCATCGTTGAGGGTCGTGACGCCGCCGGCAAGGACGGTATGATCAAGCGCATAGTCGAGCATATGAGCCCGCGCGATACGCGCGTCGTCGCGCTTGGACCACCCTCGGATCGTGATCGGCGCTCCTGGTATTTCCAGCGGTGGAGCGGTCATCTTCCCGTTTCCGGGGAGATCGCGCTGTTCAACCGCAGCTGGTACAATCGGGCTGGCGTCGAGCGGGTGATGGGTTTTTGCTCCGACAGCGAATATGAGGAGTTCATGGCAACTGCACCAATGTTCGAACAGTTGCTTGCGCATTGCGGTATTGTCTTGGTCAAATATTATCTCGATATCTCGAAGGGTGAGCAGCGCCGCAGACTTGCCGAGCGTGCGAAGAATCCGCTTAAACAATGGAAGCTCAGTCCGGTCGACCAAGAGGCAGACAAGCATTGGAAAGCCTATAGCGCGGCACGTGACGCCATGTTGGCGCGCACTCACAGTGTTGCCGCGCCATGGATCGTGGTTCGTGCCGACGACAAACGGATGGCCCGGCTCGCTATGATAAGAGATTTGCTCGTGCGGCTTGGAGAGCAAGAGCATGGCGAACAGGATCTCCCCGATCCTGGCACCGTTTTCTTGTATGATGCCGCGGCACGTGAACAAGGCCTCATGTCGAAATGAGCGAAGGCGAGGAGCCGACGAAGCGGGGTCCGCTGGCCCCATATGACGGTGTGGTATTCCCGGCGAAGGAACCACTTTCGAACAATCTATCCAAACAGGGAGCGTTACCGTTATCGAGGCTCATCGGTGCCGGGCTGATCACCGGCGCTGCGGACGACGATCCAAGCGGGATCGTCACCTACAGCCAGGCCGGCGCACAATTTGGTTACCAGCTAAACTGGACGATGCTGGTCTCGTTGCCATTGCTGGCAACCGTCCAGCAGATCGCCGCGCGTGTCGGACGGGTCACTGGTAAAGGCGTTGTCGCCAATCTCCGTGAACGAACTCCGCGCACGGTGCTCTTCGCCATCGTCCTGCTACTTGCGATAGCCAATGCGATCAATTTGGGCGCCGATCTCGGGGCGATGGGCGAGGTCGCAGCGATGGTTGCTGGCGGCCCTCCTCATCCTTACGTGATCGGTTTCGGGGTCTTTTGCGCAATTGCGCAAATAATCGTAAGTTACAGTGCTTATATTCGTTTTCTGCGCTGGCTCACTTTATCGCTATTTGCCTATATCGCGACGACGCTGGCGGTCGCGGTTCCGTGGCGGGAGGTTCTGGAGCGGACTTTGATACCAAGCCTCAGCGCAACCCCTGAATTCCTGTTGGCCGTGGTGGCCATCTTGGGAACGACAATCACTCCCTATCTGATTTTCTGGCAGGCGGCCGAAGAGGTCGAAGACCTTGAACTCGCCGGCGAGCGGCCGTTGATATCCGATCCCTCGGGAAGCGCTCTTGAATTGCGGCGTATTCGCTTCGACACATGGCTTGGTATCGGTTTTTCCAACTTCGTTGGTCTGTTCATCATCATCGCGACGGCTGCAACGCTGCACGGAGCAGGCGTGACCAACATCGATTCAGCCGAGCAGGCTGCAGAAGCTCTGAAGCCGATTGCGGGCACATTTGCCGCAGGCGCCTTTGCCGCAGGCATCATCGGAACAGGCTTGCTTGCCGTGCCGGTGCTTGCCGGATCCGCGGCCTATGCGTTGGGCGAAGCTTTCAACAGGCCGGTGGGCTTGGGGAGACGGCCCGGAGAGGCTAAATCCTTTTACACGATCATCGCCTTATCGACGCTCATCGGCGTCGGACTCCACTTCACGCCGATCCCGCCGATGCGCGCCTTGTTCTTGAGCGCCGTGATCAACGGGATCATCGTTATTCCGATTTTAGTGGCGTTGCTGATGCTCGCCCGAGACAGACGGGTGATGGGAGCATATCGGGTACGCGGCGCAATGCTCTGGCTCGGCTGGATAACAGCCACCGCGATGGCCACAGCGGCAATGGCGGCGCTTCTCGTCGCGGTTTCGTGAACGTCCGCTGAGGACATTGCGGTTCCATACAGTTTGTGAGTGAGGCGGCTACCTGCCCCGAAAAACGCAGATGCCAGGCGTTGGGAAGAACGTCCGAAAGGGTGAGGTCCTTACCGCCGGAATGACTCTTTAGGCGTTCGCGCCCTTGTACGGACTTGCGAAGTTTACTTAGTTTCCAGCCAAATCGAACGTGGTAGCTCCTCTGACACGTCTGCAGAGCGAGCGCACTATGCAAGAAACAGCGGCACCGGTTTTTGAAGGACTGACCATCCCCGAGATGGAAAGGGCACACTCGACCGATGTGAGCTGGAAATATTTAGCTATCGGCGATTATTGCTATGCCGACCTAGTCGTTTATGACCCACTCAATACTATAGAATGTTCTCGATGTTCGCCAATCATTAGAAATTCGTCTCATAGAGGCGGATCCAGGCATATCGACTTACGAGGCATTGTTGGATCGGAACTCGCGCGCAGCTACAAGTGCTACCGCGCGACCGCGATCAAACGTCTGCGTGATGGCAGCGCCGCTGATGATGTCGTCCAGGCCTTCGCGCTCAAGGCGCTCGAACGCGCGGAACAACTGCGCGATCCTGCCGCACTCCATGGTTGGCTACGTCGACTGTTCGAAACGGCCCTGATCGACTTTTGCCGGCGCCGAACGGCAAACGGTCGGCGCGAGGTGGCTTTTGATATCAAGCGTCACGACCAGCTCGACGAAACCGTAGCGGACTTCGCGCCTGATCCGGCGATGGCCCTCCTCGCCACCTTACCGCGTCTCAAGCCGGGTTATGCCGAGACCATCTATCGGCTCGATCTGCTCGATGAGCCAAAACAGCAGGTAGCAGACCAATTTGGCATCACCCTCAACAACCTTTCGGTTCGTGCGCACCGGGCTCGTCGTGCGTTACGCGCTGCGCTTGAGACGATGCCAATCGCCTATCTATCCGGCGTGCGCGCGCTGTAATATAGCTGTACACTAGACGTATTGGCGCGCACGGAAGGTTTTAGCGACCCGGGCAACCGGCAATCATCAGGAGTATCAAAATGACAGATCCTCTCAGTACGACCGTACCGCCAATCCGGCGCAGCGGTGAGACATCGGGCACCATTGACGCCGGTCTGCGTTCATACATGCTGTCCGTTTACAATTATATGGTCAGCGGCGTCCTGCTCTCGGGCATCATTGCCTTTCTTGCCGCCGGCAACGATATGGCCAGATCGGTGTTCTTCGCCCCAACCGGAACGCCAACCGTGATCGGGTGGATCGCTGTGTTCGCGCCTTTGGCGCTTGTCTTGGTATTCAGCTTCGGACTGAATCGCCTTTCGACCGGCGTCGCCAGAGCAATCTTCTGGGCATATGCTGCGCTGATGGGCGTATCGCTGTCGACGATCCTGCTGGCCTATACCGGAGCGAGCATCGCCCAGACCTTCTTCGTCTCAGCTTCGGCCTTTGCAGGACTGAGCCTTTGGGGCTATCTGACGAAGCGCGATTTGTCAGCGTTCGGCACGTTCCTCATCATGGGTGTGTTCGGCCTCCTGATAGCGATGCTAGTCAACATGTTCCTCCGTTCCTCTACGATGGATCTAATCGTGAGCGCCATTGGCGTGTTGCTCTTTGCGGGACTCACCGCTTACGATACCCAACGGATCAAGAACCTGTACTTCGAGGTCGGGAGTAGCGATT
The DNA here is from genome assembly GCF_041424195.1 of Tardiphaga sp. Lineage (NCBI taxonomy): Bacteria > Pseudomonadati > Pseudomonadota > Alphaproteobacteria > Hyphomicrobiales > Nitrobacteraceae > Tardiphaga > Tardiphaga sp. The sequence goes on from NZ_JBGMOE010000107.1 coordinate 7,358, forward strand.
TTCGAGGAAAGGTCGAAGTCGTCGGCGCGCTCACGCTATATCTCGACTTCATCAATTTGTTCCTGTTCCTGCTGCGGTTCATGGGCGCTCGACGCTAAGGCGTCATCTTATTCCAATAGCAGAAATTTGGTCGCCATTCTCGAAGCCGGGAGGTATAAGCATCGTGAATGGCCCTGCGGGACAGGCCGGCGGTGCGATGCCCTGTGTGCGGCGAATGCTGCCTGGTTGAGCAATCCTATCGGAACAGCGTTATCGCCCGGCGCTTGTGCCGTTCATGGCACTGCGGGCGGCTGTCCCGTCGGTGCTGCCAAAAAAGACCAACGAACACGCAAGCCTGGATTTGCGTCCTCAAGCCTGACAATGGATCGGTGTGCCTCCGCGACTGCTTTCACGAAGCTCAGACCCAAGCCCAATCCCTGCACCTCAGCCGTTTCGGGCAGACGGAAGAAGCGCTCGAAGACTTCCTGCCTGTACGCCGTAGGGATACCGGGGCCATTATCGGCTACGCAGAGCTGTACCTCGCCACCTTCTTGTCCGCCCGCAAGCTCGACACGCCCGTCTGCAGGCGCAAATTTGATGGCATTGTCAAGAATGTTGCCGATCGCTTGAAACAGCAGATTACTGTTGCCAATGACATACAAGCCATCTGTGATCGTGACTTCCAGGCCGATACCCTTCTCCTCAGCCGAAGGGCCAAAGATCTCCACGACGTCGATCAGAAGCTGAGAAACATCCACCTTCGCCAGTTCCACATTTCCCCGAATGCTCTCGATACGGCCAATCCGAAGCACGGCATCGAACAGGCTGATGACATTTTCGGCTTCGCTGACAGCATTGTCGACCAAGGCGCGCGCCTCGGAGGGTAGCGATGCACTCAATTCACTCAGATCGGTGTGGAGCCGAGTGAGTGGTGTCCGCAACTCGTGCGCCACGCTGTCTGAAACCCGGCGGATCGCGTCCAGTAGAGCCTGGATCCGACCGAGCATGAGATTGAGCGTTTCGGCGAGACTGTCGAAGTCGTCCTGGCTCCCGTATGTCGGGATGCGCTCGAACAGATCACCTGCCATGACGCGGCGAGCCGTGACGTTGATGGAGTCGATGCGCTTTCCAATCGTACGGCTCATTATGACACCGCCCACCACGCCAAACAGGACGCCGCCAATGATCAGCCAGCCCGCCGCCCCGAAAATCGTGCCTTCGCGCTGGCGGAGATCCTCGACATCGCGACCGATCATCAGTCGCGAACCATCCGCGAGCTGCTCGTCGAGAAGGAGCGCCATATGATCATTGTCTTCGCCATTATAATAGCTGTCGGCCTCGATCGACACCCAGCGCTTGCCCTCGTAGCGCGGCCAGCTTGGCAGGTTTTTTGCCAGAACCTCTCCATTCGGCGATAGCAGCACATGATACGGCGTTCGGTCTTGCGCGCTCGTCGCACGTGCTTCAAGCGCCCCACGCAAGCCTGGAGACGCGGCGCTTCCGAACCGTTGCATGAGCGAATTCGCTTCGCCGCGAATTCGGCCCTTGACCGTTTCGATCGGCCTATGAACGCTGACGAGATAATAGCCCGTGATCAGCAGCGCCAGCGACGCGGAAAACACCAGTGCATAGAGCAGAGCTAACCGGAAGAGCAGGCTGCCGAGCAACCTCACGGCTGTGCCCGGATCACATATCCCGTGCCTCGAACAGTATGAATCAACGGCTCTGCGAAATCCCGGTTGTCAACACCGGGATAAAAACGGGCCAGGCACCGGTTTAAAATGGGGCCAGTT
>NZ_JBGMOE010000108.1:0-9090 GCF_041424195.1 Tardiphaga sp.
TGATCATCTCCGGCGGCTTCAACGTCTATCCGCAGATGATCGAGCAGGCGATCTACGAACATCCGTCGGTGCAGGAAGTGATCGTGATCGGTGTTTCCGATCAATATCGCGGCGAAGCGGCCAAGGCCTTTATCAGGCTGCGCAGCGGCGCGGCGCCCTTCACCATCGATGAACTGCGCGCGTTTCTCACCGGCAAGCTCGGCAAGCATGAACTGCCGGCCGCCGTGGAATTCGTCGACGATTTGCCGCGCACCGCGGTCGGAAAACTCTCGCGCCACGCCTTGCGCGGCCTGCAACCCACGCCCATCATCAATCAACAACAAACCGCCTCCGGAGGATCTCGCCTATGACCGAAGCCGTTATCGTTTCCACCGCCCGCACGCCGATCGGCAAGGCCTATCGCGGCGCCCTCAACGCCACCGAAGGTGCGACACTTCTCGGCCATGCCATCGAACACGCTGTGAAGCGCGCCGGCATCGATCCCAAGGAAGTCGAGGATGTGGTGATGGGCGCAGCCCTGCAGCAGGGCTCGACCGGCGGCAACATCGCCCGCAAGGCGCTGCTTCGCGCCGGCCTGCCGGTCACTGTCGGCGGCACCACCATCGATCGCCAGTGCGCTTCGGGTCTGCAGGCCATCGCGCTCGCTGCCCGCTCGGTGATCTTCGACGGTGTCGAGATCGCGGTCGGCGGCGGCGGCGAGTCGATCTCGCTGGTGCAGAACGAGCACGCCAACAAGTTCCACACCGTCGATCCCGAACTGATGAAGATCAAGGCCGACGTCTATATGCCGATGCTCGACACCGCCGAGACGGTGGCCAAGCGCTACAACATCTCGCGCGAGCGTCAGGACGAATATTCGCTGGAGAGCCAGCGCCGCACCGCAGCCGCGCAGCAGGGCGGCAAGTTCAACGACGAACTGGCGCCGATCTCCACCCGGATGGGCGTCGTCGACAAGGCCACCGGCGAAGTCTCGTTCAAGGACATCACGCTGTCGAAGGATGAAGGCCCGCGTCCGGAAACCACCGCGGAAGGTCTCGCCGGCCTGAAGGCCGTGCGCGGCGATGGCTTCACCATCACTGCCGGCAACGCCTCGCAGCTCTCGGACGGCGCCAGCGCCACCGTGATCATGAGCGACAAACTCGCTGCGCAGAAGGGCCTCAAGCCGCTCGGCATCTTCCGCGGCTTCGTCTCCGCCGGCTGCGAGCCGGACGAGATGGGCATCGGTCCGGTGTTCGCCGTGCCGCGCCTGCTCAAGCGTCATGGTCTCAAGATCGAGGACATCGATCTCTGGGAGCTGAACGAAGCTTTCGCCGTGCAGGTTCTGTATTGCCGCGACAAGCTCGGCATTGATCCGGAGAAGCTCAACGTCAATGGCGGCGCGATCTCGGTCGGCCATCCCTATGGCATGTCGGGCGCCCGTCTCGCCGGTCACGCACTGATCGAAGGCCGTCGCCGCAAGGCGAAGTATGCCGTCGTCACCATGTGCGTCGGTGGCGGCATGGGCTCCGCCGGCCTGCTCGAAATCGTTCAGTAACTGTCGTTCCGGGGCGGGCGCGGCGCGAGCCGCGCACGAACCTGGAACCTCGACATGTTCATCACTCCGGGATTCCGGGTTCGCTCGCAGGCGCCCCGGAATGACGAAGTAGGAAATTCGGTAAAACAAGGAGGATCCGATGGATCTGAGCTTCAGCAAAGAAGAACTGGCATTCCGTGACGAAGTGCGAACCTTCTTCCACGAAAGCCTCGACCCTGCGACGCGCAAGAAGCTGCAGGAAGGTCACCACACGTCCAAGGAAGATCTGGTCAACTGGCAGCGCACGCTGAACAAAAAGGGCTGGGCAGTTCCGCATTGGCCGAAGGAATATGGCGGCACCGGCTGGTCGGCCGTGCAGCAATACATCTTCCTCGAAGAACTGCAGAAGACTCCCGCGCCGCCGCCGCTGCCGTTCGGCGTCAACATGGTGGGCCCGGTGATCTATACCTTCGCCAATGAAGCGCAGAAGAAGCACTTCCTGCCGCGCATTGCGAATATCGACGACTGGTGGTGCCAGGGCTTCTCGGAGCCGGGTTCGGGTTCGGATCTCGCTTCGCTGAAGACCACCGCCAAGAAGAAGGGCGATACCTACATCGTCAACGGCCAGAAGACCTGGACCACGCTGGCGCAATATGCCGACTGGATCTTCTGCCTCTGCCGCACCGACCCCGATGCGAAGAAGCAATCGGGCATCTCTTTCATCCTCATCGACATGAAGTCGAAGGGCATCACCGTCCGTCCGATCCAGACCATCGATGGCGGTCACGAAGTCAACGAAGTGTTCTTCGATGATGTCGTGGTGCCGGCCGAGAATCTCGTCGGCGAAGAGAACAAGGGCTGGGACTACGCCAAGTTCCTGCTCGGCAACGAGCGCGTCAACATCGCGCGCGTCGGCATGTCCAAGGAGCGTATCCGTCGCATCAAGGAACTCGCCGGCAAGGTGCGTTCGGGCGACAAGCCGCTGATCGAGGATCCGCAGTTCCGCCAGAAGCTGGCAGCGACCGAGATCGAGCTGAAGGCGCTCGAATTGACGCAGATGCGTGTTGTTGCTGCCGAAGGCAAGCACGGCAAGGGCAAGCCGGATCCGGCCTCCTCGATCCTCAAGATCAAGGGTTCGGAAATCCAGCAGACGCTCACCGAGCTCTTGCTCGAAGTCACTGGTCCGTTCGCGATGCCCTTCGTGCCCGAGAGCGATGACGGCCGCAACGATCCCGGCGATTGGGCCTCGACCATTGCGCCCGGCTATTTCAACTACCGCAAGGTGTCGATCTACGGCGGCTCCAACGAGATCCAGCGCAACATCATCGCGAAAGCGGTGCTGGGGCTTTGATGTCTTCCTTCTCCCCGCTTGCGGGGAGAAGGTGGTCCGATTGCGCGTAGCGCATTCGGACCGGATGAGGGGGAGCCTCCGCCGGCTCGGTGCCCGCGGATAGTCCCCCTCACCCGAAGGCTCCGCTTCGCTCGCCCTCGACCTCTCCCCGCAAGCGGGGAGAGGTTAGGGAGCTCAAACACATTCAAACGCGCGTCACGCGCGACCTGAGGAAGAGAACATGGATTTTGATTTGTCGGAGGAGCAGCGCCTCCTCAAGGACAGCGTCGACGGCCTGTTGAAGGCATCCTACGATTTCGAGACCCGCAAGAAATATCGCGCCGAAAAGGGCGGCTGGAGCAAGGACGTCTGGGGCAAGTTTGCCGAACAGGGCCTGCTCGGTCTGCCGTTCTCGGAAGAAGACGGCGGCTTCGGCGCCGGTCCGATCGAGACCATGATCGTGATGGAAGCGCTCGGGCGCAATCTCGTGGTCGAGCCCTATCTCGACACGGTGGTGATCGGCGGCGGCTTCCTGCGTCGCGGTTCGGCCGAACAGCGCGCCGCGCATCTGCCGGGCATTGTCGATGGTTCGAAGACGCTGGCCTTCGCGCAGCTCGAGCGGGACTCGCGCTACGATCTCGGCGACGTCTCCACATCGGCCAAGAAGAGCGGCTCGGGCTACACGCTGTCCGGCGAGAAGTTCGTCGTCGGTCACGGCGACACGGCTGACACGCTGATCGTCACCGCACGCACGGCCGGCGGCCATCGCGATGCCAAGGGCATCGGTGCGTTCCTGGTGCCGGCGAATGCCAAGGGTGTCGACATCCGCGGCTATGAGACCCAGGACGGCAGCCGCGCCGCCGACATCAAGCTCAACAATGTCGAGGTTGGCGCCGATGCGGTGATCGGCGATGCCGAGAACGGCCTCTCGCTGGTCGAGCAGGTCGTCGACGACGCCCGCATCGCGCTCTGCGCCGAAGCGGTCGGTGCGATGGAAGAAGCACTGAAGGTCTCGATCGAGTACATCAAGGAGCGCAAGCAGTTCGGCGTTGCCATCGGCTCGTTCCAGGCGCTGCAGCATCGCGGCGCCGACATGTTCACCGCGCTGGAGACGGCGCGCAGCATGTCCTATCTGGCCTCGATGGCGGCGACCTATGACGATCTCGACGAACGCGCCAAGACGGTCGCCGCTGCCAAGGTGCAGATCGGCCGCTCCGCCCGCTTCGTTGGCCAGTCCGGTGTGCAGCTCCATGGCGGCGTCGGCGTGACCATGGAGTACAAGATCGGCCACTACTTCAAGCGGCTGACCATGATCGAGCAGCAGTTCGGCGATGCGGACTATCATCTGCGCCGCGTGGCGCAGGCGGGCGGGATCACGGAGTAGGGCTTGCCTGCTAACCTCTCCCCGCTTGCGGGGAGAGGTCGTCACTGACATGCGAAGCATGTGAGTGACGGGTGAGGGGGCTCTCCATACGCTCCGAGCTCGCTGAGAGTCCCCCTCACCCGTCGCGGACTTCGTCCACGCCACCCTCTCCCCGCAAGCGGGGCGAGGGCACCGCGCGCGGCCGCAACTTCAATCAACAGACAGGAGACCTGCCCGTGAAAAATCCATTCGATCTCACCGGCAAGGTCGCCGTCATCACCGGCTCCAGCCGCGGCATCGGCAAGGCATCCGCTGAACTGCTCGCCAGCCTCGGTGCCAAGGTCGTCGTGTCCAGCCGCAAGGCGGAGGCCTGTCAGGCCGTCGTCGATGGCATCAAGGCCAATGGCGGCGATGCCCATGTCATTCCCTGCAACATCTCTCGCCGCGATGAGGTCGAAGCCCTGATCGACGGCACCGTGAAGCACTACGGTCCGATCGATATCCTGGTCTGTAACGCTGCCGTGAATCCCTATTATGGCCCGCTGCTCGATATTGCGGATGAGGCCTTCGACAAGATCATGGGCTCCAACGTCAAGAGCAATATCTGGCTCTGCGCCAAGGCGATCCCGGCCATGGCCGAGCGCGGCAAGGGCTCTGTTGTGATCATCTCCTCCATCGGCGGTCTGCGCGGCTCCACGGTGATCGGCGCCTACGGCATCTCCAAGGCTGCCGACTTCGCCCTGTGCCGCAGCCTTGCCGGCGAATGGGGGCCGAAGGGCGTGCGCGTCAATTGCATCGCGCCGGGTCTGGTGAAGACCGACTTCGCCAAGGCGCTGTGGGAAGACGAGGCCAATCTCAAGCGCCGCACCGCCACCACGCCGCTGCGCCGGATCGGCGAGCCCCATGAGATCGCCGGCGCCGTTGCCTATCTCGGTTCGGACTCGTCCACCTTCATGACCGGCCAGACCATCGTCATCGACGGCGGAGTCACCACGGCATCGGTGTGACGTCCTTACCCTCCCCATGCTGGGGAGGGTAAGAAATCCCTGAAACAAATCTTCCGCGGTAACCGCTCACCGGCTGCCTTAATCCTTTCCCGTTTTTTAACATTTCAGGCGCACGGATATCCGCAGCTGGAGAGTGCCCGTGCGGCAGACGGATATCGCGATCATTGGTGGCGGCCTCGCCGGATCGACGGCTGCGGCAATGCTCGGTCGCGCCGGTGTGTCTGCGATCCTGATCGAGCCGCACCAGGTCCATCCGCCTGAACTCCGCTGCGAGAAGATCAGCGGCGGCGCCCAGCTCGACCGGCTGCGCAGGACAGGTCTCGCCAATCCGGTGCTGTCAGCCGCCACCCATGACGAGGAGATCTGGATCGCGCGCTTCGGCCGCGTCATTGATAAACGCCCAAGCCAGCAGCACGGTTTTCTCTACGACACGCTGGTCAACACCGTGCGTGGCGAGATCCCGTCCGCCGTCGAGACCATTCACGCCAAGGCGACCTCGATCGCCACATCGGATGATCGCCAGACCATCGGCCTGTCCAATGGCGAAGAGATTTCCGCGCGCCTCGTTGTCCTCGCCAATGGCGCCAGCGTCAGCCTGCGCGATCAGCTCGATATCGGCCGCCCGGTCATCTCGGCCAATCATTCGATCTCGGTCGGCTTCGATATCGCGCCGGTCGGCCGCGACCGCTTTGCATTTCCCGCGCTGACCTATTTTGCCGAAACGACGGTTCACCGCACGGCCTATCTCACGCTGTTTCCTATTGGTGAGACCATGCGGGGCAACCTGTTCGTCTATCGCGAGACCGACGATCCCTGGATTCGCCAGATGCGCGGGACGCCCGAGGCGGCACTCGACGCCTGCCTGCCGAAACTGCGTGGGCTGATCGGTGACTACAGGATCTCCGGCGATATCAGGATCCGCCCCATCGATCTCTATGAGAGCGACAACGTGGTCCAGCCCGGGGTCGTATTGGTCGGCGATGCCTTTGCCTCGCCATGCCCGGGCAGCGGCTGTGGCACCGACAAGGTGTTCACCGATGTGGCGCAGCTCTGCAGCGTGCATATCCCGAACTGGCTCGCCACCCCCGGCATGGATGCGGCCAAGATCGCGCAATATTATGCCGATCCGCTGAAGCTGGAATGCGATGCCTGGGCCACCGGCAAGGCGTTCAAGCTGCGCTCGGTGACAATCGAGAATTCGTTGTATTGGCGCGCGCAGCGCTGGGCGCGGTTCCTCGGCCGGCTCGGCGAGGGCGTCGTGCGCCGCACCCGCGAGACCTTGCCACGCGAACTGGCGATGATCCCGGCTGCTCTGGTCATGATGATCGATTCCGCGACCTGATCGTCATTGTTGCCGGACGCCGCCGCTTGACGTGCCCGCGCTAATCCGGTTGCCTGCGCCTCCAAATACAACGCGACCGCAATCTTCCGGGAAGAAGCGCACATGTCTTTCGTGATGGCCATTGATCAGGGCACCACATCCTCCCGCGCGATGATCTTTCGCGCCGATATCTCGATCGCGGCCTCCGCGCAGCAGGAATTCCCGCAGCATTTTCCGGCCTCCGGCTGGGTCGAGCACGAGCCCGAGGATATCTGGACCTCGACGCTGCAAGTCTGCCGCGCGGCCATGACAAAGGCCGGCGTGACGGCGAAGGACATCGCCGCCATCGGCATCACCAATCAGCGCGAGACCACCGTGGTGTGGGACCGCGTCACCGGCCAGGCCGTGCATCGCGCCATCGTCTGGCAGGACCGCCGCACCGCGGAAATCTGCGCGCGGCTCAAGGCCGATGGCCACGAGCCGATGATCTCCAGCAAGTCCGGCCTGATCATCGATCCGTATTTCTCCGGCACCAAGGTGGCGTGGATTCTCGATCACGTGCCCGGTGCGCGCGACCGGGCCGAGCGCGGCGAACTGCTGTTCGGCACCGTGGATTGCTATCTGCTGTGGCGGCTGACGGAGGGGGCGGTACATGCCACCGACGCCACCAATGCCTCGCGCACGCTGCTGTTCAACATCCACACCGGTGAATGGGACGATGAGCTTCTGAAGCTGCTGCGCGTGCCCAAGGCGATGCTGCCCAGGGTGCAGGATTCCTCGTCGGATTTCGGCAGCACCGATCTGTTCGGCGGCACGATCGTGATCGGTGGCATCGCCGGGGATCAGCAGGCTGCAACGATCGGGCAGGCATGTTTTGCGCCAGGCATGATCAAGTCGACTTATGGCACCGGCTGTTTTGCGCTGCTCAACACCGGTACGACGCCGGTGGTCTCGAAGCACAAGCTGCTGACCACCGTGGCCTATCAATTGAACGGCGTGCGGACCTATGCGCTCGAAGGCTCGATCTTCGTCGCCGGTTCGGCGGTGCAATGGCTGCGCGACGGGCTCGGCATCATCAAGAGCGCAGCCGAAAGCGGGCCGCTCGCGGATCAGAACGATTCATTGCAATCGGTCTATCTGGTTCCGGCCTTTGTCGGGCTCGGTGCGCCCTACTGGAATCCCGATGTACGCGGCGCACTGTTCGGATTGACGCGCAACACCGGCCCGGCCGAACTCGCCCATGCCGCACTGGAAAGCGTCTGCTACCAGACGAGGGATCTCTATGCGGCAATGCGTGCCGACTGGCCCGATGTCTCTGCGGCGACAGTTGTGCTGCGTGTCGACGGCGGCATGACCGCGTCGGACTGGACCATGCAGCGTCTCGCCGATCTCTTGAACGCCCCTGTCGATCGCCCGATGATTCAGGAGACCACCGCGCTTGGCGCTGCCTATCTCGCCGGCCTCAAGGCTGGTGTATTTCCCGAACCCGCAAAGTTCGCTGACAACTGGCGCCTCGAGCATCGCTTCAAACCGGTGATGAGCGAGGCCACGCGCGCGCGCAAGCTCAAGGGCTGGGCGCAGGCGGTGAAGGGCGTATTGGCGAGCGACCCGGGCAAGGATTGAAAGTTTGCTCGCGAAACGGAAAGAGCCGCCCGTGCGGGCGGCTCGTGATGATGTTCATGTCAGGTTGATCGCGCCTGTTGTTGTTCGTCAGAGCGTGACCCCGAAAAGTGGATACCGGTCTTCGCCGACAAAGGAGTTCGTTTGTCGAGGGATCATGCTTCAATAAAAGAAGAAGCTGGAATCTGATTCATCGAGGATGAAACAGGTTCTAGTGCCAGCCGCGATGCCGGCCGCGCGACCAACCATAGTGATGGCCGCGTCCGCGGCCCCAGCCGTAGTGATGTCCACGCCCGCCGCGATGCATGCCGTGATGTCCGCCGCCATGGCCGCCGTGAACCTGGATGATATCGCTGGTGGTGCTCGCAGGTGCAAGCCCACCGACCGGCATGGCGGTTGCTGGAAGCATCAGGCCCAGACCCAGGAATGCCGCGGCGGCTGTCGCGATCATGGTACGTTTCATTGCAACCCTCCAAACGCAAGTATTGCGCTTGTAACAAGCTGCGGTGATCCTGATTGTTCCGTTGCTACGCGGTTGAAACGAAAACTTTGCCGGCATCGGAATTCATTGCGGCTATGGCGGCATGACGACGTCGGACCGCACCATGGAGCGTCGCGCCGAGCTGCTGAATGCCACTATCGCCTCAAACATTTTTTCCTATATCTATTGACAACATCCTTATCTTGATTATTTTCCGCTTCGTCCTGCCCCACCGAGAGGGGCGATCGCGATCGTCACGATTGCGGGGCGGGAGGCGGTGGACGCCGGAGATGCGGCGTCACGGGATGTGTGGGTAACGGCTGTCTGCGGGCAGGCCGCATCGTCTGTGGTCAGGATACCACTGGGACAGGCGGCACGGCTTGCTGGCGGACGGAACGAGCCTGCGGATCAAGTGACGGACGACCAGATTCGAAACGCGTCCGGCCCAGTAGCTT
>NZ_JBGMOE010000109.1:0-9066 GCF_041424195.1 Tardiphaga sp.
GAATTTCAAAGCCAACGGAATCCCTCGCGATTCAGGCGCTGTGGAAAACGCTCTAATTTTCAGGGAAGCGTCGATCGCGTGTTGAAGCTCGGCAGCGGTCGAGGTGTCGTGGACAGTAACCGAGCGTTGCGCCGCAGGCTTCCGAGAACAAAAGGACCCGCCGCCCCGGGGGAGGGCGGCGGGCCGCGGGCCTTCGGATTTCTCCGTTGAGGTCCCGATCTACATGTCGTTCATCGGCATCGGCTTATCGGAAGGCATCGCCTTGGCAGAAGGCTTTGCCTTCGGTTTCATGGCCTTGCCCTTGCAGCATTTGCCGCCGCCCGACATCGAGGACATCGCAGGCTGACCAGCGTTCGCCGGCATGTTTGCCATGCCCGCTGCGTCCGGCTGTGCCTGCATGTTCTGCATGCCTTTGCTGTGATCGGCCATCATCTGATCGTGCATCTGCCCGCCGCCGTGCTGCATGCCCTGCTGATGCGCGGGACTTGCCGGCTTTGCCGGCTTGGCGGTCGGCACCGGCTTGGGCGGCATTTCGTCTGCAAGCGCGGGGGCAGCACCCAATGTCAGTATGCCCAGCGTCATCATGAGTGTCTTGTTGATCCGCATTGTCGTTCTCCAGTTGCGTTGTGCTCGAACGCCGTCGCTGGCGACAAGAGCCGGGCCTTGAGATGCGGACTTGGTCCGTTCGATCCTATACGTAAGTTACGAAGTACGGCCTGCTCACTGATCCATCATTGCCATCTTCCGGCATGCTGCGCCGCATTCCCGGCATGTCGCCGAGCAGCGAGCCAATTGTTCGTCTGCCCCTTGGCGAGCACATTCTTGGGCGCAACGATCACATGCGTCGGCGCACGCTCCGCACAGTATCGCGTGAAGCTCGGATCCGCGCAGCATCGAGTTCGCCGTTGCCTGACACAGTTCCGCGCAATCGGTAAGCATAGCGACCAAGGCAGTCGCTGCGCTCGAACCAGCCCGCTTCAGCATATGCGTCGCCGTTTCGAGACACATCCGGTGGGAAGCGACACACAGATCGATGCACTTGGCCATCGATATATCCATTCCCGCCATCTTTCGGTTCTGGGCCGCAGTCGACAGAGGCAGGGCAGCCCCCGCAATCAGGGCCGCGCCGCCCATCATCAAGGTACGCCGTTCGAACATGTTAAGCTCCTTTCCTGAAGCGCGCTCCACTATCCGCGCCCCGCCGTGCCATCCCTCGCCATCCGCGTGTCTTCCCACGGCCAGTGGCCATTGATCTCAACACCCAGCGAAATACTGAGGAACGTTCGAACGAGGACGAGACCGGCGAGGACGATGAGATCGTCGAGCGTCGGATTAATGACCAGGGATTTGACGATATCTCCGGCAACGAGGAATTCGAGCCCCAACAGGATGCTGCGTCCCAGCGTCGAGCGGAAAGAGCCGTAGGCGTCTGCCGCGCTGGTGAGCATCCGCTTGGCGAACAGTGCTGTGGCAAGAGCCGCACCAGTCAGGATGGTCACTGTACCGGCGAGTTCGAGGATGACAACGGCCAGCCGGAAGAATGCACTGAGCCAGTCCTGATCAGTGATGATCATACCAGCCACGTTTACGAATATTGTTGAAGCTGTCGGTGGTATGGCATGCGAAGCACTGGTCGACGCGGGCCTTTTCCCCCGCAGCGCGCTGAGAGACCATGCTGAAGTGCTCCATGAAATGACTGGGCGGCGCTTTGTGGCATTCCGAACATTGCGTCGAACTGACCGATGGATGCCGATAATTGGCTATCTTCCAACTCGTCGTCTTGTGGCAACTCGCGCAGTCCGTTCCAAACAGACCAAGATGCGGATCCCGGATCGAATGGCAACTTGCACAATTCAGCGCCGCTTCCGGACGAAAGCCGCCGAGCGGGGCGGACGAGGCCGACCCTCCTGGCGCGGAGCCGGAATCTGGTCGCCAGACTTTCTGATCCAGCAGGGCGGCGTGATCCATCCGCGTGATCCCACGATTACCATCATGCTCTACATGGCAGGAAGTGCACTGCGTCGCCTTCGCGTGAAATTGCGTCGACTGCTTGTTGCCGAAGTCGGTGCCCGCATGACAACTGATGCAGGTTTTGGTTTCGACGCCTTTGGCGGGCGTGTGGCAGGTGGTGCATTGCGGAGCGATGGCTTGATGCGCCGCCGACAGCGGACCCGGCGCTACCATGGCTTCGATCAGTCCTGCCTTGGCAGGAGCGTTTGCGCGCATCATTGCCGGAAGAACAACAATCACCCCGATTAGTGCGGCGATGAACAGCCAGATGAGCAAGCTGGCGCGCTTCATAGCCAGCGCAACCCATAATAGATGGCGGCAGTTACATGCAGCAGGAGCAATAGATAGAGAATCGCGCCTGCCGCGATGTGCAGATATCGCCATCGGGAAAAGAGCGCGTTGGTCGCCTCCTCGGCTCGGACGGCATATTCGACGTCGGACAGCGCGGCGGCTAACGAATCCTTGTCCTTGACGTCAGCCGCAGTCGGCGTTTGCGCCGGGATGAAAAAATAGCGCAGCCAGCGCGGGTGCGACTTGGCTTCTCCGGTCTGCTCTTGCGGCGGCGAGGGAAGATCGAGAAAGGCCGCATTGAGCGATGCGAGTTCGGACTTTCGCCCGCGAAGCGCCTTGGCAAGCTCCGCAAGGAGATAGCGCCCGACAAATCCGCTCAGCACTGTAAGCAACAGCAGGCCGGTCAACATCATGCCGATCGGGCTGGCGAACTTGTGGGCGGCATGCAGCAGCGCGAAGACCGGCGCGAGCACGCCAGCATAGATATGAATGGCCAGCAAAGTCGGCTTGCTGAAGATCGGTGACAGATAACGGTCGACCCATGCGACGTGCTTGACCAGAACATAGGGCAGGGTGAGAAGCATCAGCAGCACGGCTATGATCCCGAGCAGTCCACCGCCGAGGCTGCCGGGAAAGCGCGGTGACACATGAAGCAGGAAGCCGAGCGGAAAGAGCGCCACGAAGGCGACGAGCAGACCGATGAGAATATCGCCTCGCTCGCGCATCAGGCTTCTACCACCAGTGGGTCACCCTTGCTCTTGGCCTGACAGGCCAGGATATACCCACTCGCCTTGTCAGATGCCGCAAGGCCCTTCTCGACCTCCATCGAGACCTCGCCGGACAGCAGCTTAGTGACGCACACACCGCATTCGCCGACGCGGCAGGCGTAGGGAATTTCCACCCCGGCTCCTTCGGCGGCCTCCAGCACCGTCTGATCAGCCGGAAGGGCGGCGGATACGCCAGAGACCGAGAAAGTGACTGTTGTGGCCGCGACGTCGGCGGTTGCGTTATCCGTCGACTTCGAAGGGGCTTCACCGGGTGTAGGCGCAGGCTTGATCTCGAGAGCGTCCGGATCGCTCGGCATCGACGCAGGCCCGAAAGCCTCGGTGTGGATTTGCGCGTCGGGCACGCCGAGCGTGGCAAGCTGCTGTCCCATGGCCGTCATCATTCCGGGCGGGCCGCAAAGATGGATACGCCGCTTGCCGATGTCGGGAACCGCCTCGAGGAGCATCTCCTTTGTAATCGGTCCCTGCGGTCCTAGCCAGGTCGTGCCCGGCGATCGCTGCATGGCGGCAAACACACGCAGGTTCGCGAAGCGACGTTCCAGACGTTCGAGCTCTTCGCGGAAAACGAATTCGTCGGTCGAGCGCGCACCGTAGATGAAGAAGATCTCGCCTGGCCAAGCCGTGTCCGTCAGATAGCGCAGAACCGACATCATCGGCGTGATCCCGACGCCGCCTGCAATTAAAACGATGCTCTCCGCGTCCGTCCCGGTGAACGTGAACGCTCCAAATGGCCCCGTCGACTTGATAAGATCCCCAACTTTTACGGCATCATGCAGATGGCGTGAAACGGCACCCTGTTCCTCTCGCTTGACGGTAAGCTCGACATAGGCGCGCTGGGTCGGCGACGATGCGATCGTGTAGGAACGGCGCACGGCTTTGCCGGGATTTGGCTCTACCTCGACTTGAAGGAACTGGCCGGGCAGGAAGTCGAATGGCAATCGGTCGGCCGAAGGATCGGCCAGACGAAAGGTCTGGATGGTCGGGGTCTCGCGAACGATCTGGACGACACGTAGCGGGCCTGTCCAACTTTTGGGCTTGCGGAGCGACGCGCCGGCCGGGCTTGCCGCATTGCTTGGAGCAAGCGGCGGGGTTGCCGCCGCCTCTGCCGTCGTCGGTGATGGCGCGCGGAGGGCAACCGTCGTTTGCGCCGTCGCCGCAACTGGCGAAACCGAAGGGAGGGCGGGAGCGAGGCGCGATGACACGATCTTGCGGATGCGGCCCAGACGCATCAGCTGTAGCGCGACCAGGCTCGCGCTCAGCAGCGCGAGGAAAATCATCAGCAACAGGTGTGACGGCGAAAGACCGAAGGCATGGGCGTCATGGCGGTTTTCCGGATCGTCGATGACCAGTTGGTCACGAAACCAACGGACTGCCATTGGCTCGCCGGCAGGGTTGGAAATGGCATTGCGCGCCGCGACGCCGCTGCTGAACAGTGCGCTACCTTCACGAATCTGGCGCGCCGCGGCAATCTGATCGGCGGCGGTCGCGGCATGCGCGGCGGCACTCGAACCCTCACTGATTAGTTGCAAGCCTTGATGTGTGCGTGCTGAGGCCTGGGTCGCCAACTTGCTCCTGGCATTCTGATCAAGCGTCGATATCGACAGCAACTGGGAAATGAACGGCGTCCGCTTGTCGGTTTCACCCATCATCTCGCCCATCATTTTGCCCATGCCGCCACTTTCGCCAGTTCCCATCCCGTTCATGGGCGAGACAGGCGCGGGCGAAGTGGGAGGCGGGACGTCGCCAGCCGCCGCGCCGGGCATGGCAGCACCGCCGCCATGGTGCGCCGCGTGATCGCCTCCTTCCTGGGCCAGGAGGGGCGCAGGCAACGATGCCAATATAACGCCCAGGCTGCAGAGGAACTTCATAGGACTGCCCATCTCACCCCCAAAGGCATCTCACATGTCCTTCATCGGCATGGCCTGGTTGTCGGCAGGCGGTGCGGCTGCCGGCGCGGTGCTGTTGCCCATGTTGCCGTTGCGCATGGCATCATGGTCCATTTGTTGCTGGTGATGGCGCTGCATCTGCTCATCCATGGCATTCGCATCCATGTCATGGTCTGCCGCGCCAGCGGTTGTCGCCGCATCTGTCGCGTTGCCGCTCGCGGCGGTGGTAGCATTGACGGCCTTTTCTTCCTTTTTGCTGCCGCAGCCGGAGAGCATAATCGCCAGCGCCAGCGCGGCACCGCCGCCGAGCATCGCCATGCCGGTTTTCTTGGGTGTCATCTTCCTCATCCTTTCATGAATGGCCCAGGCGGCGTTTGCCACCCAGGCGAGATTTATTGTGCGCCGCGCAGGATTTGCTGGCACCGCCCGTGGGAAAGGTTCATGGGGTTCGCCCCGCGACCCTTCATCTCGTTATGGTCGTGCGTAGTGGCGACACCCATATCGCGCTCCATATTGCGGCAGGCGTCGATCTGAGCCGAGGTCGGGGGAGTTGTCGCACAGGCACCCAGGAGAATGATCGGCGCCAGTGCAGGAAGTGGAAATCTCATCATGATTCTACCCTTCGACTGGTGATTGTCCCTCCTGCGAATTTATTATCGTTTTGTCGCTCGATTGACGCGTTTCTCGGCGAGATAGGCGAGGATCGGGCAGTCTGAGACGGGGCCTTCGCCTGGACAATCATCGGCGAGTTCCTGCAGCACATTGCGAATGTGCGATAGTTTCTGGACCCGACTTTCGGCTTCCTGGATTTTCCCAAATGTAATCTCGAGAACTGCCGCCGCGGTCGCCGTGTCTGATGCCTTGATCGCAAGGAGGTGCCGCACCTGTTCAAGCGTGAATCCCAACTCCTGGGAAGCGCGGATGAAATTGAGACGCTGCAAATCTGCATCGCCGTAAACACGATAGCCTGCCGCCGTTCGTCCCGGCATCGGCAACAGCCCGCTCCGCTCATAGTAGCGGATCGTGTCGCGTCCCACCTGCGCTGCGTCCGCAAGCTGACCGATCTTGAAACTGCCCATGACATTCACTCATCTCTGCGGGTTGGATCATGGTCCAAGGTCAAGCCCATTCTGACGTTGATGGCCTCATGATCCACCGGTTGCCGCGCATGCCATCCGGCGCGGCGGGTTAGCGTCAGCGTGCCTGATTGCGCTGGAGTTCGACGATGTCGTATTTGGCAGGGCGGCCTTCGGTAATCGTGACATGGGCGAAATGATCGTCGTAGACGTGATCGATGGTGACCTTGCCGATACGCTGGCGATGAAAGGGTGTGCCGGCGCCCTTGGAGGAAGCCGGGCCGGGATGATTGACGACCCGGTAAACCTCGAGCGTCTGTCCGACTTCTGCGCCGTCGGCCTTACCGATGCACACGACGGTGCTGTTAGCGCTGGATTCGACGATCGAACCCCGCATGAAGAAGCTGTGTCCAATGCCTTGGGCGCTGACTGGTGCCGCACCGAACAGGGACATCCCTGCGAGCGCGATCATGACGGATTTCTTGATCATCTGAGCCTCCTTGGATCGCTCGATTGAGCGGAAGAAATTGTTTCTTCGCCGCCGAGACTATGGTCCTAGCTCCACCCTCGACATACGTATTGTTCGCAAGCACAATGAACCTGCTGCAGATGTGGGGCGGTCTGCAACCAGCGCACGCGGCCGCGACAATGCGGGAGTTCGGGAAGTGCCATGTCTTGTGAGTTGCGGTGAACGATCGCTGTGACCCAATTGTCGGCGTGCTACGACTGGCGCGTCGCGATATGCTCCGCCTCGGTGCGACGGCGGCTCTTTTGGGCGGCGCGCCGATCAGCCTGATGGCCAGCCCCGCACGAGATTCCACGATTTGGAACTTCGGCGCCGCGCCAGTCACATGGGATGCGTTCGAGCTTGTAACGGGCGACACGATGGTCGCGGCCGCACGAGTGAATGGACGAGAGGCACGTGGGATACTCGACACCGGCAGCGGAGCTTCGATATTGAGCACAGCGCTGGCGCAGTCTGCCCGACTGGAACGCAGAGAGGCACGAACAATCAGCGGCTTTAACGGGAAGACCGAGGTTGCCGTGATCCACGAGGTCGAGGTCGTACTGGGCGGAGAACGCCGCGTGCTACCATATGCCATTGTGAGTGATTTGAGCACGGTCTCCGCGGCGTTAGGACGCTCAATAGACCTCGTCCTTGGCGCGGATCTTTTCCAGGACAGATGCCTGGCAATTGACTTCAGCCGACGGCGCTTCGCGCTGTCGGCAACTGGAAGTTTCATTCCTGATCGAAGCTGGTCGTCCTTGAAGATCACACACGGCAGCAGGCGTGAGCTTATCGTCCAGGCGTCGCTCCATGGCCTCAAGTCCGTGCCCCTCATTGTCGATTTCGGCAATGCAAACGCTTTGATGCTGTCGGCTGCCTATATTCGCGATCATGCTTTGTTGGCCGGTCGCCGCAGCTCCTCCGTGGCGTTGGGCGGCATCGAGGGCCTGCGAACGGCCTCCCTCTTCACGCTGGATTCCCTCGACTTGGGCGACGTGCATGTTCCTAGCGTGCCGACGGTCGGCATGAGCAATTGGCAACCGACAAGTGCCGCCGGCGCCATCGGATTGCCTGCGCTCGCACAATTCGACACTATCCTTGATGTGGACAACGGACGTCTTTGGTTGAGACTGCTCCCTGCAGATCAGCGAGTGCCAATGCTCAAAGATCGCAGCGGACTCGGGATTGCCGCTGATACTGACAGCCTCCGCATAGTTTTTGTTTCTCCCGCTAGTCCAGCCGCCAGAGATCGCTGGAAAGTGGGAGAGAAGATCGTCCGGATTAACGGGGTCGCGATTGATCCCAGCTATACAGTCCACTCCCTCTGGCGTTGGCGGTTCGATCGCGCCGGAGCAACATACATGCTGACCCTGAGCAGCGGTGAACGGAGGAGACTGCGCCTCGCCGACTACTATTAGGTAACCGGGCGGGCATTTATTGGGGCGAACACCGGCGGTCTCGTCGCAACAGCGCTCACCAGGTTGTTCTCGTTATCCCATTTGAGAGCATACATCCTGTCGACCGACAAGCGCGTTGAAATCCGTGAATGGGGCAGTGCCGCACCGGCGCGGCGCATCCCCAACCTCCGTCCTTTTTCAACTTGAAACGATAAGGGGTGCGCCGAGGCGCGGCGTATATTGAATTAGGCAATGGAGAGTTTGCCATGGACGATCTCGACACGCTTCTCGGCCGATTGAGAAACATCCCCTTGCCGGCTGCACTGGCCGACATCGACACGGCCGTGTTCGCCGCACTTGAGGCGCGAAGAATCTCGCCGCTTCGCGGGCGGACCATCGCTCTGGCCGCCGCGCTGGCGCTTGCGATCGGTATCGCGGGATCGCTCATTCCAAGCAGCGATCCGGTGCGGACACTCCCATCACCCTTTGGCGCTTCGCCAATGCTCGCACCGTCGACCCTCCTTGGAAGCGAGCCATGAGCGCATTTCGTCAAGTGACCTTGGTCGCAATAGTGACGTTCTTGTCCGCCATCGCAGGTGTTGTCGTTGGCCGTGTCTATGTCGCACCGGCATCGCAGGGCGAAAATGAGATACACCGCCTATTGCACAGCCGCCTCGATCTGGGCGCCGGCCAGCAAACGAAAATCGAGATAATCGAACAACAATTCGCTTTGCGGCGTCGCGCCCTGCAGCTTGAATTGCGTGCCGACAATGCCAGGCTCGCGGCCGCCATTCAGGTCGAACGAGGCTATGGCCCACAAGTCGCGGCGGCGGTCGATCGGTCGCACAGGGTCATGGGGAACCTACAGCAGGACACACTTGAGCACATCTTCGCGATGCGGAGCGTCTTGCGTTCCGATCAGACCGTAAAGTTCGACGAAGCCGTGGCGAGCGCGCTGACCGTCAACCATAGATGATCCTTGATCCTTGTTGATTACTCGGACAGTGATCTTGCGGGACTGACACCTGATGGAAAACAAGCAGCCTGCGGCGAAATGACGAGGCTGTCAATCGGCGTCCAATCGGGACCCCCTATCGGCGCGCAAAAGGGACC
>NZ_JBGMOE010000110.1:0-1468 GCF_041424195.1 Tardiphaga sp.
TTTGCGCGAACTCGTCGGCAGCGCGATTTCCAGCGGCCGCCGCCCCTCCCCGCTCGACGGACGCACGCTCGCGCTCGACGACGCGCTGTTCACCCAGGACGCGCTGATCTGGGATCCTGTCCATTCGCAAAGCGTGCGCTACGGCGCATCGACCGGCCCACAGCTCCGCATCGACTTCCCCGACACGCCCATGCTCGGAATCTGGACCAAACCCGGCGCGGCGTTCGTCTGCGTCGAGCCGTGGCACGGCATCGCCGATCCGGTCGGTTTCGCGGGCGAGCTGACGGAAAAGCCCGGCATCTTCACGCTAGCACCGGGCGAAACCAGGCACATCGCCATGGCGATCACGCTGGAGATCTAGGTCGTGGACTCGGAAATCCGGAATGGCCGAAACCGCCCAATAGCGGACAGCGCCTGTGTCCCGTAAAACGACTTTATGAATCGGGCCAAGGACCTTCTTGACGCGGCGCTGATAGAGGCGTGGCAGGCTGCTGCTTTGGATTTGGGCTTTCGGCTCGAAGCGCCATACTGCCTTAGCACATCAACCGGCGACAGCATCTGGGTCGAAGGATTCTTGCCCGACTTCGGTGGCAGCCGTGGGATGATTTTTAGGGGCATGGAGCATAGCGCGCCCTCTACGGATCGCTACGTCTCCCTCATCGCTCCAATCTACCATCAATATGTTCGAGAGAGATTCATCGAAGCATTGACCGATTGGGGGTGGTTCGGCTCGGAGAATAGCAGGCCCGTCTGGCTATTCGCGAACAGCAGCTAGCCACCACTATCGGACGCGGCGATGCCACGGCGGTGGCTGAGCGCTTTTCCAAGCCAGAGAAGAATACTCTACGCAGGCATTTCCAGCACCGCATTGCAGGTTTGATGAGATCAAGCGCCGTAGGGAATTCACTTCCGAACAGAGCGCATGAGGCGAAACAACCAGCACCATGTTCGGCATCGGGTTCAAGCGGCGAACCTCGGTTAGGTAGCGTCGCAACGTTTGCGTGCTGAGCGCAGCCTTGTTCCAAAACAAGCGACCGTCGCGAGCCTCCAACAGGTTGACGGTCATCAGTTCGCCGAATTCGCTGCCGTGCTTCTGCCAACCTTTCGGCGTAGGTCGGCACTGTTTTTCACCGTATTTTGCGGTGATCGGCCACGCGCCGATAGGGCCGCCCAACCCTGCGCACATGATTGCGACCAAGGACGCGAATGGAGCTAATCGCTTAGATTTCCACATTCGGCGAGCTTATCAGGCAAATGGCAACTAACCAACAAACCCGGACATTCATACGAGTTGCCGACAGCGGTCGTTTATGAAGTCACGGCCTAGGTCAGGCAGGGAAGCGAGGCGCACGCTACCGATGGTTCGATCATGATCGAGAAGACAGAGGCAATCGCTGCGGCGCGGGCTTTTTACAACGCCTATCGCCGGAACGTCCCGCTCGATCCCGAAGCAGCACCGATCCTCGAA
>NZ_JBGMOE010000111.1:0-79831 GCF_041424195.1 Tardiphaga sp.
GCCATCGGTGAGCCAACCAGTTCCTTGCGGCCTTCCTGCGTCGCGCCAATCAGCACGAGGAATGCATTGCTTTTCGTCCTCGAGGTGCGCTTCGAGATGGATGCCGTCCGCCCAGATCTAAACGTAGCGCTTCGCCGACAGATCGCGCTTCTGCCAGGCGGCGTGCTCGTCGAACCAGCCGTCCTTCAGCCGGCCGACGGCTGATGCCGGCAGCATCCTTGCCGAGCAGCGCCGCCAGCGCCTCGGAGAAGTCGCCGGTCGGGATACCCTTCACGTAAAGGATCGGCAGCAACGTCTCGATCGATTTCGAGCGGCGCAAGTAGGGCGGCGGGATCGATGGCGTGAACCGGATGCGGCCGGGATCGCCCGCAGCGGCCTCGCGGTCGCGCACCCGCGGCTGGCGGACGGCGACCGGACCGATACCGGTCATCACCTCGCGCTCCGGCAGGTGACCGTGGCGCACGACGCGCTGGAGGCCGTCCGCGGTCTTCAAATCGGCGTGCTTGCCGAGAAAGTTAGCAACCTCGGCCTCGACCGCCTGGACCAACAGAGCGCACGGGGCTCGAACCACCGACCCCTGTTCCACAAACAGGCGCTCTAACCAACTGAGCTACAATTGCATCGTGCACGAAGCCCCAAACGGAGCACGAAGGGTTCGACACTAGGTGCAAGGGGTTAGCGCCTTCTGCGGGCGAGGATCTACAAGCGACAATCTCCAGATGAGGTCCGCAAAAGCGCCCGGCCGAATACACTTGGCGACCGCAGGCGGCCGGCTGACGCTCACCATGACCAATGACCGGCTGAACGAAGCGGCGAAGTCACACGTCGCGTCACGGCAGGGGCGACGCCACGGCACGGAATTCTCAATTACGCTAGTTGGCCATCAGCAATTGCCAGCTCGCTTGTTGGTGCCTGTGCCTCACTCGATCAATAGGGACACCATAATACTCGCTGACGGCGCGAGTCCTACTCGCATCACCCCAATTCCAGTCGTTCTCTGAACGGTATTTTGCCGCACCACGAAGTTGGCTTTCTGTCGCGGTCGTTCGGTAACCATCAAGGCTCGTATCGTACTTTAACGACTCCCAGGGCAGGGGATAATGATCGTCGCCAATTCCCAGAAAGCCTCCAAACCTTATACGGCGTAAGCGACTTTGCCGCTGGCCTTATCGATCATCACGCGTTCGATAAAACCGATTTTCGTTTCATCCGTACCGTAAACCGCCGTACCTTCAACTTTATCGCTGCCGATCAAATTACTAGTTTCGTTCGCTTCCATCGTCATGGGAATCTCCTCATTTACCTATTGGATGGCAACATGCATTCACCGTCGATGTTCCAATCTGCCCGCGGGGACGAGCTAGAATTTCGAAACAGCGATTATCTCGGGAAACAGCGGGTTGTGGCAACTAAGCTGATAGCTTTGCAGGATCAAATTGAACCAACAATGTGATTCGACCGTTCTGAGCAATCCCTTTGATCAGCGAATTTGCGGGCATCTCCCGCTTCCCCACCAGCTGCCAGCTTGGGAGCGGTGGTTCGTACCTCCTACGTCAGGGCTATTAAACTTATACCGTCCTTGTTCGTTGGAAATTTCTTAGGCGGTTATACCTGCTCAACCGGAATGCGGTGGAACATTCGCATACGCGTCGGGTTGTACAGGAACAATTCTTGGAGGACTTACGATGAAAGCATTCGTTGGCACCGTTTTGGTAAGCGTTTCAGCACTGTACGGCTCGGCTTATGCCCAGACCGCTCCAGCCGCCGCAGATCGCCCGGCTGCGACAGCAACCACGAATTCAAATACACCAATGATGCAAAAGGGTAATTGGCGCGCCTCCAAGCTCATAGGCCTCAAAGTTTACAACGAAGCAAATGAAAGGCTTGGGGATATTAATGAGTTGATCCTGGATAGCGGCGGCAAGGTCAATGTGGTCATTATCGGAATCGGCGGCTTCCTGGGAATGGGAGAGCATGACATCTCGGTTTCGATGGACAAACTTCAATTCCGGGAAAAAGAAGTTCACACGAGTTCGACCGCTACCACGACTGCGTCTAACGAGCGCGAGGCGAAGACCGGACCAGCATCGACGCCTGCAAAGACCGGAGTACCCATCGCGCATTCGCCGGATGCCAATGATTGGAGGCCCGATCACGCAGTCATGAGTGGCACGAAGGATCAGTTAAAGGCGATGCCACAATTTAAATATTCAGATGTAAAGTAGTTTCGGCAACGTTGTTGAAGTGAAGGCGGCGATTGTGGTGTCCGGTTTTGCTTCAAACAAGGTGCGCCTCGCGTGTAGTTGCAACGTACGACCGTTCCGCCGATCCTGCTCGCGCCGAACGAGCAGGATCCGCCAAGAAAGCTGTGCAAAATTTCAGATGCAGGTTTGTTCGCCTGATGTTAGCGCACGTGCAACGTTCTCGATTCAAAAGTGCAGCCCGCTAACACGAGCAGCTGCTACGGCCAGGCTCAGCGCGACAGGGTCCCTAACCCCAGGTAGGCTATTAAATAAACCTTGGCACGACATCAGATGCACGGCATCATATGCTGTAACATCCCCGTCACCCCGAGCGGCAGAGTTAAGCCTGCAATTGCGCAAACGCCGAAGCGTGGCGTCAAAGCAAAGCTGCGTGAGGACCGCAGGGAAGCCGGCGATCAAGGAGACCTGGGCGATGGACTTCGCTCAGGACCAGCCGGGAAAACCGCCGGACAACAGCTTCAAGTTTTCAATGGCATGTTAAGAAGCAGTGTCTGAACACGCATTGAAACCCCGGAAAAATGCCTGCTGGAGGGTTAAGTGAAAGCCGATCCAAACTTTGAGCCTACCTTCCATCCAAGGCTCCGGGGCATCGCCTTCCGAATGAAATCAAAAGAAGATCAGGCGCATTGTAAGGTCAGGGTGATAGTCACCCTTCATGCTCTTGCTGAGATGGGCCGAACAAGCGTTGACAATGAGACAACTGCTCTCGATTCCTTCAAGCGATTTCGAAGTAGGATAGAGGCTGCGGCCAGCATCAAGTTTGGTCTGTTAGGTCCCACAGTTGAAGAATTTGAGGGTCTTCCAACGTTTTTGCTGATGACGGGAGATCAAATCTAACGACATCCCCGCCCTAAGGGCGACAGTCGACCCGCCGGTCTCCGCGCCTGGCATCGTGCGCCGGACTACGACCGCCGCCGTCTACGGACCTGTCGTAAAAAAAGCGGATTGTCGAGTAAGGCCATTCGCCACGTGTTCTGGACTCGCACATCCGGCGACCTCGGTTCTGTAACTGGGCTCCTGTGCAGTACGCGGGGCAGCGCGGGGCACACAAATCGGATGAGCGCGCCCGCTCGCCCCGCAGGCTCATTGCCACCTTTTCAAACCAAATTGTCAGTTAAAGTCGAGACTTCTACACCTTATTCCTACCTGATCGCACCCGTCACACGCTCTTGTCCCGATACGCAAGCAGCCTCAGCGCATTGAAGACGACGAGCAACGTCGAGCCCTCGTGCACGGCGACTGCGGGGCCGATACCGAGGCCCAGGATCGTCGCCGGCACCAGCAGGGCCACCACGCCCAGGCTGACGAACACGTTCTGCAGGATCACCGAGCGAGTCGTACGGCTAAGCCCCACCGCGAACGGCAAATTGGCGAGGTCGTCGGCCATCAAGGCGACGTCGGCTGTCTCCAGCGCCACATCGGACCCGGCGGCGCCCATCGCGATGCCGACCGTCGCATTGGCCATCGCCGGCGCGTCGTTGACGCCGTCGCCGACCATCGCGACCTTGGCTTCGGCCCGCAGTTTCTTGATCGCCTCGACCTTATCCTCCGGCATCAGGTCGCCCCAGGCCTCGTCGATGCCGACCTGCCTGGCCACCGCCTCGGCGACCTTCTGATGGTCGCCCGAGATCATGATCATCCGCTTGATACCGAGCGCGTGAAGGCGGGCCAGCGCTTCCTTGGCGGCCTCGCGGGGCGTATCCATCAGGCCGATCGCGCCAAGGTCGCGATCTCCCTTCCGGACGACCATCGTGGTGCGACCGCCCTCGCGCAAAGTCCCGATCGCCTGTTGCATTGCTTCGGACAGCGGCGCGATACCCCCCGTGCCGAACATCTCGGCCTTGCCGATCAGTACTGCCTCGCCGTCGATACGCGCCGCAACGCCCCGTCCGGTTAGACTGTCTAGATCGCCGGCCTCAGGCAACGGCCGTTCGCCCAGCCGCTTGCGGCCGTCGCGGGCGATGGCCTTGGCCAGTGGATGATCGCTCAGGCTTTCCACCGCGACCGCAACCGCGAGCAGTTCCTCCTCCGTATCTCCCGCCGCCGGCACCACATCGGTAATCCGGGGTTTTCCGGCGGTGAGCGTCCCGGTCTTGTCGAAGGCGATGGCCGAGAGCGAACCGAGATTCTCGAGCGGACCACCACCCTTCACCAGCACCCCGCCGCGTGCCGCGCGCGCCACGCCCGAGAGAACCGCGCTCGGCGTTGCAATCGCAAGGGCGCAAGGACTGGCCGCAACCAAAACCGCCATGGCGCGATAGAAACTGTCGCGGAAGGGTTCGTCAATTACCACCCCGGCGAACAGCAGCAGCACCGCCAGAGCCAGCACCGCAGGCACGAAGAACCGTTCGAATTGATCGGTAAAGCGTTGCGTCGGCGATTTCTGCGTCTCCGCCTCGCTGACCATGCGAACGACTTTGGCTAGTGTCGTGTCGGTCGAGCGCCGCGTGACCTCGATCTCGATGGCGCCGCTTCCATTGATGGTGCCAGCGAACACGCGGTGGACGGCATCAAGCTTGTCAAAATTGGCCCGCGCCTCCCCCTCGTCCGTCACCGGTCGCTTGTCGACCGGAATACTTTCGCCCGTCACCGGCGCCTGGTTGACGCTACTTTCGCCCTTCACCAGGAAGCCATCCGCCGGTAACCGCGCATCCGGCTTGACCGC
Source organism: Tardiphaga sp. (assembly GCF_041424195.1). Taxonomy (NCBI): domain Bacteria; kingdom Pseudomonadati; phylum Pseudomonadota; class Alphaproteobacteria; order Hyphomicrobiales; family Nitrobacteraceae; genus Tardiphaga; species Tardiphaga sp. The sequence goes on from NZ_JBGMOE010000111.1 coordinate 4,930, forward strand.
CACGACGTCGCCGACGGCGAGATCCTCGATCGGCACATCCTGCAATTCGCCATTGCGCCGGACCAGCGCCGTTCGGGGCGCAAGTTCCGCCAGCGCCTCGATCGCGCGCTTGGCCCGTCCCATGGCGTAATGTTCCAGGGCGTGACCGAGGCTGAACAGGAAGAGGAGCAGTGCGCCTTCGGCCCATGCACCCAGCGCCGCGGCACCTGCCGCCGCCACCAGCATCAGCGTGTCGATCTCGAACCGCGCCAGGCGCAGGTTGTCGATCGCCTCGCGCAGCGTAAAGAAGCCGCCGAAGAAATAGGCGCCGAGATAGGCGGTGAACGGCAACCACGCCGGCACCGCCAGAAATTTTTCGACGACATAGCCGCCGATGAGGAGCGCACCGCATGCGAGCGAGAAGATCAGCTCGGTGTTTGGCCCAAGGATTCCGCCCTCATGGGCGTGTCCCGCCTCACCGTCGCCGTGGTCATGTTTGCCTTCTGCATGACGATGACCGGCGTGGTCGTCCACCGGTGCTCTAGCCGTGGCGCCCGCCTGCATTCCGTCGAGTTGTTCTCGAAGCGACGCCTCGGTGGTGACCGATCGATCGAACTCCACCCGCACGTTTCCAGAAGCGCTGGCCTCGGCTTCGAGCACACCCGGGAGCGTACGCAGTCGCCCGGCGAGCGTGCGCGCCCGTCTTTGATGCCGAATGTCGAGTTGCCACAGCACGTGACCGTAGCGCTCCGCAATCCTGGCGCCGGTACCGGTGACGAGTTCGCGAATCCGGGCTAGCGGCAGGATGTCGGCATCGTAGTGAATGCAGAGCTGCGACGGCTCGCCGTCGCGGGCCGCCGTGACATGGACATTTTCAACACCGCGTCGCGCGCGCAGCTCAGACGTTAGGCGCGCGACACACGCATCCGCTGCATCACTCACTTCTGGCAGCAGAATCGGGACGTCGAGACGAAGCTTTTCGGTCATTTTCCATCCAATTTGCGGCGCAACTCTGCCGGAAACCCAGTCTTACTGCTTTTTTGTTTAGAACAAACATCCCAACGTTTTTTGATCTGCTCTCAGAGAAAAAGCGTGCACCTGACTCCTGCCGACCATGGCATCCGTGCGGGGGCGGCCTTTGACCCGCGCGCTGTCCCATAGATGAGGTCGGCAGTGCATTTTCACCAATCTGTTGCCTCCTGAAGACAACGTCGCCCAACCGCGTGCGGCGTTCTCGGGAGACTGCCGCACGTTCCCGTGGAAATCAGAGGTCGGACGGAGCAATTACTCTATTTTTGGCAAGATTGCTGGGGCAGCGATGAGGACCCTTTCCACCGTCCACAAGGAGGCCAGCATTGCCCGCCGTCCAGCCTAGCACAGGGTCGACCAAAGCGTAACCAACGAAGGCGAGCAGCGACCACAGAACGAGACCGACAAGAACGACGGTCATTGGTAGCCGCCTCGGCCGGCGCCGAACTGTATCGTAGGTGCCCGGATCGTCGATCATCCTAGGGCCGCCGCGGTCGTCGGCCGTGGCTGCTGCTAGACCAGCGCTTATCGTAGCCATGCCTTCCCATCTCGACCTCCATTGTTTCGCGGGGCGGGCTTTGGGGAGGCTTCCCTTGCCTATAGAAGTTCAATTCACCCTCGGCCCGCGCAGACTCTGATCCTCGACCTGGATCGTCACATGCGTCAGGCCGAAGCGCTTCATCGCCTCTTGAGTACTCAGAAGGGTCTTTCGCGCCTGGGCCACGTCAGACACGACGAGGTGACAACTCACGGCGTCGAGGCCGGACGTGATCGTCCAGACGTGCCGATCGTGGATGGCTGTCACGCCGGGAATGGCCAGCAGCCTGCGCTCCAGCCGCGCGATGTCGATTTCGGGCGGCGTGCCTTCATCAGGGTGTGAATCGCCTGCTTCAGCAGCATCCAAGTACGCGGAACGATGAAGAGCCCAATGCCGGCGCCGATGATCGGAAGCCAAGGTCCACCCCGTGAACATGACGACGCCCGCGGCGACGATGACGCCGAGCGAGCCCAGCGTGTCGCTCAGACGTGTCGCTCAGAACTTCGAAGTACGCCCCCTTCAGGTTGGCTCCCGAACACCCGGCCGAAAGGAGCTTCATGCTAATGAGATTCACCGCGAGCCCGACCGTCGCCGCCACAAGCTTTGGGCCGGTCAAAATTTTCGCGGGTTCAGAAAGCGCTGGTAGGCTTCGTAGAGGATGTAGATCGTCAGCAGCAGAAGGACGAGAGAACCTCCACGCGGACAAAGCCATACGGTCTCTGCGGCGTCGCGGCGCGTTCTGAAAAGCGGATCGTGACTAGCGTCAGCGCCAGGTCGCCCGCGTCCGTCAACATGTGCGCGGCATCCGCGAGAAGCGCGAGGCTCCACAGGCCGCCGATCACCTCAGCCGCCATGAACGTCGTCGTGAGGGCAAATGCGCCGATCAATCTGGTCTTATATCGGCCCGCTGCAGTGCCGGCCGACACTGCCGCCGAATCTGCATGTCCTGCGCCCATGCTTGGATCTCCTTCATGTCGGCGCAAGGCGGCGCCGCGACGATGGTCGCGCCACTCCGTAGCAAGCCCTCAATCAAACAGCCGCCCGAGGAAGGATCCATGCCGGCGACCGCCACCATGGCCGCCGCCATAGCCCGAGCCATGGCCGCCGTCATAGTAGCCCTGAGACGGATAAGGCTGCCATTGCGGTACCGGTTGCGGCGCATTTGGCTGCGTCGGTGCAGCTCTCGCATCTTGGCTCGCGCTGCGCTCGATGATCTTGTCCAGTTCGCCGCGGTCCAGCCAAACGCCACGGCACTTGGGGCAATAGTCGATCTCGATGCCGTGCCGCTCACTCATAACCAGATCGACCCGGCAGGCGGGGCAAAGCAGCCCGTGACCTTTGGTGTCTGTAGCAGTATTGGTGTCAACCATTTACATCTCCTTAATTCGGAGCAGAGCCGCGTCGATCCGAAGTTTTAAGCGGCCACGAGCGCCTATATAAGATTAGCGCCTTAGGGGATCAGGGGTGGCGACAAGTATTCGAAAACACACCTTTCCGGTGTCTTTTCAAAGCCTTAAGCAAGCCATCGCCGCTCTGCGCGCCTTAGCCCGTCTGATACGATAGCGGAGTTTAGTCGCCGGACATCGCGTTCGGACGAGGCTTCGTCGCACACTTGCGGTTTCGCGAGGGGCCCCCGTTCCGCAATGAATCTTCCCTGAGCCTGCAAATACAAGAATCTGCGCCGGACTCCTCGAACAGCGGAACAATTTGCAGGCGGTCGCGTTCGTCGATTGAACGAAGATGCGGCTGGCGAAAGTCGTTTGTGCCGGTGGTGGTAGCCGATGAGGAAAATGTCAGGTTTGATCGCAGGGATCGCGGGGTGCATTGCCTTCAGTCAAGCCGCAGGCGCGATGTCTGTCGATAACACAATTGCCGTTCGGATCACAGGGGGAACGGACGCATTCTACCGGGTGCATTACCGCCACCGTCACGGGTCTTCCGTCCATCATCGTTATCAAAGTGGGCGGTACATTTATCGACCTGAACCTTACTATTACGGCTCTTCTGGTTATTACGGTTACTCGGCACCGGCCCATATAGGGTTTGACCACGGTTACCCGAGTCACCATTTCGACCATTCCGGCTATCCTGCTTGGTACGGTTACTCGGCGCCGCTGTATAGACCCTTTGACCACGGTTACGGGGGCCACCATTTCGAGGGCCACCTCTTTGAAGGTCATCACCTCTACGGCCATGATGGCCATCATTAAAGCAGCACTCGAACGGAGAGTGAGTACGACCCCGATGAAGCAATGGCGGATTAAGCCGAGTGCGGACACCGCCCGTTGTTTTCATATCTTGTTCAACTCGTCGGCCAATACTCGGGATAGGCCTGATAATAGCAAAGCGCCGTTAGGGCGCCGGTCGCCCGCTGGCGCAAAATCCGTCGACTCTAGGCAATCAGTCCAGACGTACTCTCGCGCAGCAATGGTGCTGATAGTTGGTCTGATTATTGGCGGTTCTGGTGGTCCCGTTTTCGCCGGTCCGTGCTCAGCCGAGATCGCGCAATTGGAAGCCGCACTCGAGGCCTTGCCCGACCCTACTGCTCGTCAATCGACAGACGCGACCTTGCACCGACAGCCAACCCCAGAGTCGCTGGCGCGTGCCAGAAAGGAAGCTGCTGCCCACGAGCAACAGCACCGCGACGCGCTAGCGCGGGCTCGCGCCGCCGATGCCCGAGGGGATCGCGATGCCTGCCGGAAGGTGCTTTCGGAAGCGGGCCATAAGTTAGCACCGCGCTAAATCCATCTGTTTTTTGTCAGACCGTCTGATCCTGGCATTCCATCGGAAGACCGGCATGCATCGCCCCTGGTGGGTCCAAATCTGGAACCCGGCAGGCCTCTCGCAAGGCACTTGCGTCTTACGAAGTCTCCTACATGACATCTATTGATGTGCGGCGTTCGACCGGGTGGGTGCTGTTGGCGATGCTCATTGGCGCTGCATATTCGTCAGCGTGCGCGGTTTGCTTGTTCCGTTCAGCGGGTAGATGTAGATGCGTTTAAAATAGTGCGTCCCTCTGCTTAGATTCATTTTGAAAATTGGATCATGGTCGGCGGCGTTGATCCGCGGGTTTATCGGTAGCGCGCGACAGGTTAAGTGCGGTCCCCAGCAGCGCCAAATGAGTGAAGGCTTGGGGAAAATTACCAAGTTGCCGTCTGGCGCGGGGGTCATATTCTTCTGCCAGCAGCCCCACTTCGTTTTGTAAGGCGAGGATGCGCTCAAAAAAAGAGCGCGCTTCCTCGGTTCTGCCTTGAAGCAACATGTTATCGATGAGCCAAAAACTGCAGGCAAGAAATGCCCCCTCTCGGGGCGGTAGTCCGTCTCCTGAGCTTTCCGTCCTGTAGCGCAATACCAAACCGTCGACGATAAGATTGCGTTCGATTGCGCTGATTGTACCTCGAACACGGGCATCCTCTGGCGGAAGAAAGCCGACCAGAGGCAACAGTAACAGGCTCGCATCGAGCGACTTCGAGCCGTAGGATTGCACGAAGCTGCCCAGCGAGACATCAAAACCATGTTCGCAAACTTCTCGGTGGATTTGCAGGCGCAGCGCACGCCACCGCTTCATCGGGCCTTCGAAACCAAATCTTTCCGCCGAACGAATTGTGCGGTCAAGTGCGACCCATGCCATTACCTTGGAGTGAGTGAATTGACGTCGTCCACCGCGTACCTCCCAAATGCCTTCATCGGGCTTGCTCCAGATTGACTCGAGATGCTCGATTAGCGCTGACTGCAGCATCCAGCCCTGCTTGCTCTCGGTTAAACCGCCGCATCGCGCCTGATGCAAGGCATCCATGAGCTCTCCATATACGTCGAGCTGCAGTTGACCCGCCGCACCATTGCCGATTCTGACGGGAAGCGATCCCTCATAACCTGGCAGCCACGGAACCTCCCATTCCGGCAGCCGTCGCTCACCTCCTATCCCATACATGATCTGAATTTGGGAGGGGTTTCCGGCAGTAGCCCGCAGCAGCCAGTCGCGCCAAGCGCGCGCCTCGTCAAAATAGCCAGAATCCATCAGCGCAAGCAGCGTTAGCGTGGCATCGCGTAGCCAACAGTAGCGATAGTCCCAATTGCGTTTTCCTCCGATCCATTCAGGCAATGACGTCGTCGGAGCAGCCACGACGCCGCCGGTCGGCGCGTAAGTCAAGGCTTTCAGGGTAATTAATGATCGCCTGACGGGGTCTAACCACTCGCCCGCATAGGTGCATCGCTCTGTCCAATCACGCCAGAACGTTTCTGTGTCGGCTAAAGCCTGGTCGGGATCGATCGGCTGCGGGATTGATCCATGTGAGGGAGCGTATGTCAGTACGAACCGGGCTGTCTGGCCGGCACGCAACTCAAATTCGCCAACCGTCTTCTGATCTTCACCGCGCAAAGGAACGTCGGCCTTCAGGACGACCATATCGGGACCGGCAACCGCCTGCAGAAGGCCGTTCTCAAGCCGACTCACCCACGGCACGATCGAACCGTAATCGAAGCGCAGAACCAATTCAGTACGCATCGAGATCCGCCCGCGCCGGCCAACGGCAATGCGCACGAGATCGGAGGCTGATCCGCGGGGTGGCATAAAATCGATCACCGTCACCGCGCCGTCAGCGGTTTCAAAGTGCGTTTCAAGGATTAACGTGTTCTGACGATAAAGCCGCCTCACCTGTGAGGTTGGGTCGATCGGACCTAGGAGCCACCGTCCCTGCTGAGACGTCCCAAGCAATGCAGCGAAGCAGGCACCCGAATCAAAGCGCGGCCAACACAACCAGTCGATGGACCCATCGCGCCCGACAAGCGCCGCTGTCTCGCAATCGCCGATCAACGCGTAGTCTTCGATCCGGCCCGACATCGACAATCCAACCTACAATGTGAAATCGATCGTCACCTTGATATCGTCGTTTCGGCGCTGGAAAGCTTTGTTCCAATCTGCAGGCGCAACACGACGTGTTATCAATTTAGCAAGCCAAAAGGGGTCGGCGCGGGATAGAGCTTGCGCGGCCGCTTCGTAGTGGCGGCGGTTGGCGTTGACCGACCCGAAGATAACGTCGTTTTCTAGGACCATCGTGAGATTCAGTAGCCCCATATCAATGTCGATCTTGTGTCCTCCGGACGAAATCCCCGCAAGGCAAACGATCCCGACGGAAGCGGTGCGATTGATCGCATCTGCAATCACGGACGCAGCGCCTGTGCACTCAACAACTATGTCTGGCTTAAGTTGCAGGCCAGCAAGCGGGCCGCTGTGATAGACGCCACCCAGTTCATTAACCAGCAGGGGCTTCGGGCCGCGAGCGGCGCGATCGAAGACGTGCACAGCCAATCCGCGCTGCGAACCCATCAATGCGGCCAGAAGGCCCACCGGTCCCGCGCCGGTGATGAGAACGGTTCGTGGTTGCCAATCGGCAAGACGTCGTCCAATTCTCTCGATCTGTTCCCATGCCTTGGCAACGACGCTCGCTGGCTCCGTTAGAACAGCCGCGTAACCGAGTTTTGGATCGACCTTCACAACAAATTCCGGCTCAATCCGAAACCTATCCGATGCGAAGCCATGACGCGATTTGATGCCGCATTCGGTGTATAAGCCGTTGCGGCACATATCCCATTCGCCCGCCGCACAGCTTGCGCAAGGAATTGGATCAGGTCTTCGAACAATTCCGACGACACGGTCGCCAATCCTAAATGAACTATCCGACGGAGCATGGAGAACCTCGCCGAGCACTTCATGGCCGACGATCAAGCGCTGGCTCAAGCTGGGCGCCGAACCGTAACGCCCCTGGACAATCTCCAAATCAGTTCCGCAAATGCCGACGGCCAAGGTCCGGACAAGGATGTCGCCTTCGGCCTCGCTTGGCTCAACGACCTGTTCGAGCCTTGCCGAATTGGACTTGCCAGGCGACACGGTTATTGCGCGCAATTGCTTCTCCGTTCAGATGATACGTAGCTGCCCGACATGGTGCGATCTCGCACAGAGAGAGAGTTGCCAGTCCGATATCTGGGCGCAACCAAGGCTTGCGCCGATCCAAGCGCGTTGCTTTGGCAACCCGGCCCGCCGGGAACCCGAGCGCTCAACCTGCGTTATGAACGGAACTGCTATTGCGCCGGCGCGCAGGATGGAGAAAACGTTGCATGCGAATGACGGCGCTGACATTTTGGGAGGTCGCATCTCACCTTGTGGATCTTGCAATCGCATACATTCTTGCTTTGCCCGTAGGGTGGGACCGGGAGCGCGAGGAGCGCAGCGCGGGAATCAGAACCTTTCCGCTTGTGGCGATCGCGAGCTGCGGTTTCGTCTTGATTGCAACGAGGGTGCTCGGTGAAGGTTCCGTGGGGCAAGCGCGCATTCTCGAGGGACTCATGACAGGCGTTGGCTTCATTGGCGGTGGCGCGATCATCAAGCACGCCGGAGCAGCGTCCGGTACCGCAACCGCCGCAAGCCTCTGGGCTACGGGGGCGCTCGGGGCCGCTGTTGGCTACGGGCTTTATGATATCGCTACTATCATCAGCATTGTGACGTATCTGACCCTTCGTACTGTTCTTTTTAAGAAGGCTGCGCGTGAGACTGCGGAGCCCGAGGCGCGAACAAGATCCTAGCTGGCGCGTGCCAGCCCCAGCCACCCATTATTCAGGTAACCCATCAGGCTGTCGAGCTTAGATGATGGGTACATAATTGCCGCTGTTCGCGACCGGCCCGGGCGGCAGAAAGCCCGCGTAGGAGAGCACGGTGGCGCAGCAGCAGGCGGAGAACGTTCATCTCAGGAGAGCGAGACCGAAGACGAGTTCGTTGCCCTTCGCGAGGCGCGCCATTGGGAGTTTCCCATGCCGAAACTGATCCTACACTCGCTGCAGGTGAATATTCGCGGCGGTCAGCTGCCCGAGCCCGAGGACAACGGTAGGCATTATCTTAAGATTCCCCTCGACGCGCTCGAAGGCGCCGCTCGGGACTAGACTAAGGCAGGAAGAACATGGAAAGGAAGAGCGTGAAAGATTTATTTGCGCAAGAAAGCAGATCGAGTCCCTCGCCGCGGACGACGCCGTGAAGCTCACGAACGACCCAAACGTAATGTTCTTGGATATGCGCGAAGGCGAGGGCTTGAAAAAGACCGGAAAGCTCAAAGGCGCCGTGCAGGCGCCCCGTTGGTCTTTATCTCGGGCAGAAGCCAGGAGTAACGCCCGCGATCAAGCGCGAGCTCCGCCGCAGGTCTGCCATCGAGCCCGTCATCGGCCATCTCAAAGCCGAGCACCGCATGGGCCGCATCTATCTCCGGTTCCGGCGAGGCGACGCCGCCAACCCGCTCTCGCCGCCGCCGGCTACAACTGCCGCCGCCTGATCCGCTGGCTCAAACTTTTGTTGCGCCAAATCCTCAGCGCTATCCTCGCCAAGCCATCGATAAATCCGGCCTGAAATTAGGGTTCTTCATGGACGACTGAGGAAAACAGGCTCAAATCATCGAAGTTCGCCTCTGCATCGAGAGCGTGGATTGCGCTTGGCCCAGATATTCAAGTACGTCGGCCTTCCTGATGCGGCATCTTGCAGCGCAGACCAAGCGACCAATCGAAATGATTACTTGGGTATAGGGTTGCGTTTACCGTTACTGCACGCCTTGCCAGAGCCAGAAATGGTTCCGCATCTAGACCCGCAGAGTCGGCTCTGCCATCCGAATTTCCTCATCCTCTACCTGAATGGTCACGTGATCGATCTTGAACTTTTCTTCCAAGACGGCCCTCGCGCCCTTCAGGACCGCGGCTGCGTCTTTCATGTCGGATACGACGACATGTCCCGTGAAGGAGTCCGTGCCCGATGTGATCGTCCAGACGTGCAGATCATGAGCGGCAACGACGCCGGGGATACGCAGCAACGCCTTCTCGAGCTCCGGTAGATCGATTTCGGTAGGTACGCCCTCCATCAGGATATGAACCGCCTGGTTCAACAGCTTCCAGGTGCGCGGCACGATGAAAAGGCCGATGCCCGCCCCGATGATCGGATCCGCCAGCGTCCAACCGGTGTACATGATAATTAGCGCTGCGGCGATCACGCCCAACGATCCCAGCATGTCGCTGAGGACTTCGAAGTAGGCGCCCTGGACATTGAGGCTCTCCGATGATCCTACAGAGAGCAGCTTCATACTGAGAAGATTCACGACCAATCCGACGGCTGCAACGGCCAGCATCGGGCCACCCAGTATTTCCGGTGGAGCGCGAAAGCGTTGGTAGGCTTCATACAAAATGTAGACGGTCAACAGAAGGAGCACCACTGCGTTGACCAGCGCGGCAAGAATTTCAGTCCGGAGATAACCGTAGCTCTTCTGCGGGGTAGCGGCCTTTTGCGCAAAATGGATCGCAAACAGCGCCAATCCCAGGCCACCGGCATCCGTCGCCATATGCGCGGCATCCGCGATCAGCGCGAGACTGCCTGTCCAGATCCCGCCGACGATTTCGGCTGTCATGTAAGTCAACGTCAGCGCCAGTGCCGCATACAGCGGCTTGCGGTGACGTCCCGCCGCTGACGGAATTGCGCCTCCGTGCGAATGACCTTTACCCACCGCAGTACTCCCAAGTTTTTGCGAAATCGGTCGCCGGCCCAGCTAGGGCAATACGGTTGTAAAATCAAATTTACGAAAAACCGCCGAGTTCCCAGGCCTTTTGCCAACATTGTAATAGTGTTCGCCAAGACAATTTGCTAACGCAACCATATGGAACATCAGGTCGGTCAGAAATTGCCGAAACTGCAGGCCCCGGGACTTCGCCGGATGCTGCTGATGTTGCTTGCTTTTTCGTATCTTTTCGTCGGTGTGGCGCATACCATTTCCTGCACGGACGAAGCTGTCGCGGCCACCATCTCATCTGACATTGGCAATATCCCGGATGACGGCCCGGATGAGGATGGCTCGAAGAAAGCGCCCGTGGTCGCCGGGCATTGCTACGTGTGCGCCCCGGTGCTGATGCCCGCCCTCGTACCGGATGTGGGACCCTCCGCACGTCCGGTCAAACTGGCATTCGTATCGCCAAAGTTCCCCTTCGAAGACCATCCTCGGCTGGATACGCCCCCGCCAAAGCATCTGATCTGAATATCGCCGCCGCGCGGTCTCACCGCGCCGTCGTCTTCATGCTTTTCAGGTCGTTTGTATGTTTTTGGTCCGAGATGCTCTGCGCCTGACGTGCGTATTGCTTGTATTTACAATCCCAGTCCAGGCTGCCGAGCGCTCTCCGCGCGCCATCTTGTTGCGAGAAGCGCTTCAGCGTGCGTTGGCGGCGAACCCGCGCCTGACCGCGGCGGAGCGCGATATCGGTATCGCGGGCGGCCTCCGTATTCAGGCAGGTGTGCTTCCTAATCCAGACGTTTCGTTCGAGCTCGACAACGCGTTGGGGTCGGGGCCCTATAAGGGCTTACGCTCGGCTGAAACTAATCTACAACTCAGCCAACTGGTTGAACTGGGCGGCAAGCGGGAGGCCCGGATTGCGGCGGGCGAGGCTGGCATCGGCGCCGCCGTTTGGCAGCGTCGGGCGACACGGTTGCAGGTGTTGTCCGAGGCCGCGATTGCGTTTATTACCATCATCAGTCTGCAGCGCCGCATCGAGATCTTCGACGAGCAGATCGCAAGCTTCGACCCGCTTATCCCATTGCTGCAAAAACGCGTCCAGGAAGGTGCTTCCTCGCCGGCCGAGACTCTAAGGGCGCAGGTTGCAGCCGACCTTTTCCGCGTCGAGCGCGAACGCACCAAGACCCAGCTGGCACTCGCGCGCCGTGATCTCGCTATCCTCATGGGCGACAGTAGCCCGCACTTCGGCAATGCTATCGGGCGGCTCACCAATATCGGTCAGCCCCCGTCATTCCAATCAATTGTCAAGGCCATCGAAGCCAATCCGCAGTTATTGCGCTGGACCGCTGTAGCCGCCCAACGCAATGCCGAACTCCTCATTGCACGCCTGAAGGCCATCCCCGACCCCCGCATTTACGCCGGTTGGCGACACTACCAAGATACCAACGACAACGCGGTCCGGCTCGGCGTCTCGATTCCGATCCCGGTGTTCGACCAGAACACAGGCAACATCATCGCCGCCCAGGAGACGCTCGCGAAGACCGACGCGGAGCGGGCGATCAACAAACTGGTCCTGATCAGCATCGTAGGCCGCGCCTACGACACCCTGACCGGTGCCCTGGCCGAGATCAAGCTACTGCGGTCGTCGGTCATTCCCAACGCACGCAGCGCGTCAGAGACGATCTTCAGCGGCTATTCGCAAGGCCGTTTCACCCTGCTGGAATTGCTCGACGTCAGGGGGGCGCTGTTGCAGGCGCTGCTGCGCGAACAGGAAGCCCTGCAGAATTTCCATGTTGCCATCGCGACCATCGAAGGTCTTGCCGGTAATCCGTTTACGCTAACCCGCGAGAGCGCACGATGATCAAGGGACTTATCCGTTATTTCGTCTTCATACTGGTCGCCGCAGCGCTGGTCTACGGCGGCTACCGCATGCTGATGCCGGCGACCTCAAATCCGACCCCGACCGAAAAATCGGAAAAGGAAGAACATGCCGATAGCATCGCCTTGAGCGACGCCAAGGTCGAGGCGGCCAGAATCGAACTAGCGAAGGCCTCACCCGGCGTGCTGAGGGACAGCCTCCTTTTGAACGGCATCGTCCAGCCGAACCAGGAATCGCTGGTTCAGGTCACGCCGCGCTTTCCCGGGATCGTCCGCGACGTGCGCAAGCGGATCGGCGACGTCGTCCAGAAGGGCGATGTCCTGGCAGTCATCGAAAGCAACCAGAGCCTAACGCAGTATGAACTGAAGGCGTCGCTGGCGGGCACCGTCATTGATCGCCAGATCTCGCTGGGTGAGTTCGTCTCCGAGCAGAAATCGGCATTCGTGGTAGCGGATTTGTCGAACGTCTGGGTGGATTTCTCTGTCTACCGCCGTGATCTGAAACGCGTGAGCATCGGTGATCAGATACTCATCGATCCCGCCGACGGCGGGCCGGCGATAGAAGCCAAGGTTTCTTATTTATCGCCGGTCGGCAGCAGCGACACCCAAAGTGCGATCGCGAGAGCAATCGTAACCAATTCCAGCCAACGACTGCGCCCGGGACTGTTCATTACCGGACGACTGACGTTGTCCGCGAAAAAGGTCGGCGTCGCGGTGAAGTCGTCGGCGCTTCAGACGGTGGAGAATCGCACGGTGGTCTTCGTCCGCAACGGAGAGAAATTCGAGGCGCGCGATGTCGAGGTGGGCGACCGCGATCCGCAGCTCGTCGAAATCCTTTTTGGCGTTCTCGATGGCGATCTCTACGCGGCGCAGAACAGCTTCATCGTTAAGGCGGAGATGACTAAGGGAGCGGGCGGAGATGAGCACTGATAGCAGCAAGACTTTGATTACCGCGTTGATCAGGCCTTACATGGAAGGCCACGTCGTTCGCGCGCTCCACGACCTTCCGGATTTTCCCGGCTTCACCTTTGACGAGGTGCGGGGGCAAGGAAAGGGACGCGGGCAAGGGGGCAGCTATGTCTCGACTGATACCGACCTTACATATCATCAGTACCTGGAATTGAGGCTGGTCTGCCGGTCCGAACTCGCCGATGACATTTGCGGCCGCATCGCTTCGGCCGCGTGGACCGGCAGAAAGGGCGACGGGGTCGTGTACACGACCCCCGTCCAGGCGTTCGCCCGGATCAGGGAAATCGGCAACCGCCCGGAGCAACCCAATGATTGACGGTATCCTTTCCTTTGCCATTCGCCAGCGATGGCTGGTGATGATCGGCGTCCTGGTCATGGCTGCCTTTGGCGCCTGGAATTTCACGCGCCTGCCGATCGACGCGGTGCCGGATATCACCAACGTCCAGGTCCAGATCAACAGCCGGGCTCCCGGCTATTCGCCACTTGAGGTCGAGCAGCGGATTACGTTTCCGATCGAGACCGCGATGGGAGGGCTCCCTCATCTCGAGAGCACCCGCTCCCAGTCCCGTTACGGCTTGAGCCAGGTCACGGTCATCTTTAAGGACGGCACCGACATCTATTTCGCCCGGCAACTGGTCAACGAACGGATTCAGCAGGTCAAGGACCAGCTTCCTCCCAGCATCGAAACAGCCATGGGGCCGGTTTCGACAGGTCTCGGCGAAATCTACCTCTTCACGGTCGAAGCGAAGCCCGAAGCCCGAAAGTCGGGGGGCGAACAATACACGCCCAGCGACTTGCGGACGATCCAGGACTGGATCATCAAGCCCCAGTTGCGAAACGTGCCCGGCGTGATCGAGGTCAACACCATCGGCGGGTTCGAACGGCAGTTCCACGTGCTGCCCGATCCCGCGCAACTGATGGCCTACAAGCTCAGCTTTCGGGAGGTGATGACGGCGCTGGCGGCCAACAACGCCAACGTCGGCGCCGGCTACATCGAACGGAACGGCGAACAGTATCTCGTCCGCACGCCCGGACAAGTCGCCAACGTCGAGGAAATCAAGCAGATCGTGATCGGATCCCGCAACGGCGTGCCGGTGCGGGTCGCGGACGTCGCCGACGTCAAGGAAGGGAAAGATCTTCGCACCGGTGCGGCAACTCTCGATGGCAAGGAAGTGGTGCTGGGCACCGCCATGCTGCTGATCGGCGACAACAGCAGGACTGTGGCGCAGCGCGTTGCCGCGAAGCTCAAGGAGATCGGACGATCGCTTCCGGATGGCGTGATCGCTCGCGCAGTTTATGACCGGACTCGGCTGGTTGAAGCAACAGTCGCGACGGTCGAGAAGAACCTCGTCGAAGGCGCTCTGCTGGTCATCGTGATTCTGTTCCTGATTTTGGGGAATTTCAAAGCTGCGATTGCCACCGCCTTTGTGATTCCGCTGGCCATGCTGTTCACCATCACCGGCATGGTGGAAAATAAGGTTAGTGCCAATCTTATGAGTCTCGGTGCCATCGACTTCGGCATCATCATTGATGGCGCCGTCATCATCGTGGAGAATTGTTTGCGCTTGTTGGCACACGAACAGCAGCGACTGGGCCGCGTCCTTAACCGACAGGAACGGTTCGAAACCATCTTGACGGCTTCCAAGGAAGTAATCGGTCCAAGTCTGTTTGGCACGTTGATCATCGGCGTCGTGTATCTGCCGATCCTGACGCTGACCGGCGTCGAGGGAAAAATGTTCACGCCGATGGCCTTGACGGTCCTGATGGCGCTCACCGGCGCCAGCATCCTGTCGCTGACCTTCGTACCGGCTGCCGTGGCCCTCCTGGTAACCGGCAAGGTGTCAGAGCATGAGAACTGGTTCATGCGCGGCGCGCGCCATATCTATACGCCGCTGCTCGCCGCCTCAATCCGTAACAGATGGGGTGTCGCTGCGATCGCGGCCTTGCTGATGGTCGTATGCGGCATCGCGGCCTCCCGCATGGGTGGGGAGTTCATCCCCAGCCTCGACGAAGGCGATGTCGCCCTGCAGGCGATCCGGATCCCCGGCACCAGCCTTACCCAGTCGCTGGAGATGCAGGCCATGGTCGAGCAGCGGCTGTTGAAGATACCTGAGGTCAAGGAAGTCTTTGCGCGCACCGGAACGGCGGAAGTGGCTACGGACCTGATGCCGCCGTCCACGTCCGACGGATACGTCATGCTGAAGCCGCGAAAAGAATGGCCCGACCCGGAGAAACCGAAAGCTACCGTCGTCTCCGAAATCCAGGAGGCCGCCGAGGAGATTCCCGGAAATGTCTACGAGATTTCGCAGCCTATCCAGATGCGATTTAACGAGTTGATATCGGGTGTCCGGAGCGACGTCGGCGTCAAGATTTTTGGCGACGACCTGGACGTGCTCGTCCAGTCCGCGGCTCAAGTTCAGGCGGTCCTACAGAACGTGCAGGGCGCAGCCGATGTCAAGACCGAGCAGGCGTCCGGATTGCCGGTGCTGACGGTCAAGCTGAACCGTCAGGCGCTGTCGCGCTACGGCATCAGCGTCGGCGATGTCCAGAACCTGGTCGAGATAGCGGTCGGCGGGAAAAACTCCGGGATGGTGTTCGAAGGGGACCGCCGTTTCAATATCGTCGTCCGCCTTCCAGAGTTTCTACGTTCCGACATCGACGCCATCAAAGCGTTGCCAGTGCCACTGCCGCCGCTGGAGAGCAAGGCCAAGGCGGTGACCGCGCTGTGGAGCAACTCGCCTCTTTCTCAAATCCGCTATGTCCCGTTATCGGAACTCGCTCAAATCGACGTCGCGCCCGGACCCAATCAGATCAGCCGCGAAAACGGCAAACGGCGCATTGTCGTCACCGCGAACATACGGGGGCGCGACCTCGGGTCGTTCGTCGCCGACGCCCAGAGCCAGGTCGAACAAAAAGTGAAGCTCCCGGCGGGCTACTGGATTGGATGGGGCGGCCAGTTTGAACAATTGGTCTCAGCCACCCAGCGGCTGACCATCGTCGTGCCGGTCGCTCTGCTTCTGATCTTCCTGCTGCTCTTCATGAGCCTGGGATCAATGCCCGATGCGTTATTGGTCTTCAGCGGCGTTCCGCTAGCCCTGACGGGGGGAATTATAGCTCTGCTGCTGCGAGGCATTCCGCTCTCGATCAGCGCGGGCATCGGCTTCATCGCGCTGTCCGGCGTGGCGGTGCTCAACGGCCTGGTGATCATCACGTTCATTGAGAGGCTTCGCAACGAGGGGCATGCCCTCGTGGACGCGGTCAGCGAAGGTTCGCTCACTCGTCTGCGGCCCGTGCTGATGACCGCCCTCGTCGCGTCGCTCGGGTTTGTCCCGATGGCGATTGCGACCGGCGCCGGCGCAGAGGTTCAACGGCCGTTGGCTACCGTCGTCATCGGCGGAATCATCTCGTCGACTATCCTCACATTGTTGGTATTGCCGGCTCTCTACGTCCTGTTCAGGCGGGAAGACCTGGAGAACGGCGAATCGAAATCACCCGCCACGGAAGGAGCAGCGTCATGAAATACCTCGCTATTGTTTTTCTTGCCCTCATGTGGTCCGCGCCTTCCTATGCGCAGCATGCGCATGGCGGCGAGAAAGGGCCGAACGGCGGCCCGATGGAAGACGTTGCGGGCATCGATGCCGAGCTAGTCACGTCCGGTAACAAGATCACCATTAACGTTTTCGATCCGAAGAACGCAAAGCCGGTGGCGACAAAGAATTATTCCGCTGCGGTGATGATCGCCAGCGGGAGTGCGCGGGAGACGGTGACCCTGGCGCCCCAAGGGGACAACTCGCTTCAAGGCGACGCCAAGAGCCCGGTGGCGCCCGGCTCCACGATCACCCTCACGATCAAGACGGCCGAAGGAAAATCCGGCCAGGCCAAATTCAAAAAGTAAAAGCCGATGGGTTGCAGGACAGGCGGATGTTGAACGAACGTCGAGCGATGTGCCACTGCCTCGGCCGCCTAATTGCGGCCCAGGTCTACGTGCGCGCCGCCGGCCGACGTAAAGGCCGTTTGCTCTTTGTTATGACGGTATCTCTGATCGCCGTATTCGCAACCGACGCATCGCGCGACCTTCGAGCGGAGGCACCCAAGGCAAGAATTGTCGGTCTGGGCGCCACAACATGTCAACGGTTCAGTGACGACGTCAAATCCAATCCCCTGCTTCGGAGAGACTATTTGGCGTGGGCCCAGGGGTTCATGAGCGGCATCATCCTGAGCAGGCCGCCGGGCGTCGATGAGGGGTTGGATCTCAATCCGGTAACCTTCGACCTCATCAATCAACTGCATTTCCTGGAAGATCACTGCGCGCGGAATGTCGCGCTGGATTTTTCCAATGCTGTCGAAGCCCTCTACAAACGGCTGCGTCAGGAGGGCAAGACGTGACCGGGGAGCAGCCCTGCAAACGCTCTCCCGCACTACCCGGAGGCTTGAGCCATGACCGACGCGCCGCATACCGTCAAAGTTCGTCTCCATGTCGAGGACATGGACTGCGCCTCTTGTGCAACAAAGATTGAAACCGCCCTGCAGCGGTTGCCCGGCGTCAGCGATGTGGTCGTCTCGGTGCCCGCGGGCACGGTGACCGTGACGCATGATCGAAGGGAACTAGACGACAGGATCCGTGATCGGATTTACGGCCTGGGTTATCAGGTGGCCGGTAGCGAACAGCTAGGCGTCAAAACGGCTCCGCCTGAACCAGGATATGAAAATCAATCTAGCGATGTTGGGGAAACCCATTCGCACATCCATGACCATACCTCGAGTGGTCAGCCTTGGTGGCAAACGCGGAAAGGCATGCTTACCATCGCGTCCGGATTAACCTTGGCGATGGCCTACCTGCTTGGCAAGTTGATGCCAGCGACGGAGCGTTGGGCGTTTTTGCTGGCAATGCTGGTCGGTCTGATCCCGATCGCGAGGCGTGCGATCTCGGCGGCAAGGGCGGGCACGCCATTCTCGATCGAGATGCTGATGACCATCGCTGCAGTCGGCGCAGTGATCATCGGGGCGACGGAGGAGGCGGCAACCGTCGTCTTCCTGTTTCTGATTGGTGAACTTCTGGAAGGCGTCGCGGCTAGCCGTGCGCGGGCTAGCATTCAGAATCTGACCAAACTGGTACCGAAGACCGCGAGACTTGAGGAAGATGGCCAAGTACGTGAAGTGCAGGCTGACACACTTTCCGTCGGGGCGACGATCCAGATAAGGCCCGGTGACCGCATCCCCGCCGACGGTGTCATCCTTTCCGGAGAGAGCGCGATCGACGAGGCGCCGGTCACGGGCGAAAGCACGCCGGTTCGAAAGGGGCCTGACGAAACTTTGTTTGCCGGCACCGTCAACGGCGATGGCTTGTTGCGGGTACGCGTGACCGCCGCTGCGGCCGACAACACCATCGCCCGCGTTGTACGTCTCGTCGAGGAAGCCCAGGAATCGAAGGCTCCCACGGAGCGTTTGATCGACCGGTTTTCCCGCTTCTATACGCCGGGCGTCGTCGCGGTCGCGGCATTGGTCGCGGTCATTCCGCCGCTGCTGTTCGGCGGGGTCTGGGCCGCGTGGATCTACAAGGGTCTGGCCATCCTGCTGATCGGCTGTCCCTGCGCGCTCGTCATCTCGACCCCGGCCGCGATCGCCGCCAGCCTGTCCGCCGGCGCCCGCCGAGGACTGCTCCTGAAAGGCGGGGCGGTTCTCGAGCAGATCGGCAAGGTCAATGTCGCGTGCTTCGACAAGACCGGTACGTTGACCGCTGGCAGACCTCGGGTCACGGACATCATCGGCTTCACGCGCAGCGAGGCTGATGTCCTGCGTTTCGCCGCGGCGCTTGAGTCCGGTTCAAGTCACCCGCTCGCTACCGCGATTTTATCCAAAGCAGCGGAGCAGCAGATTTCGATTCCCTCAACATCCGGCTCCAACGTCATGGGCGGAGTTGGCATTCGCGCCACTGTGGAAGGGGTTGAGGTGTTCGTCGGGTCACCCAAGGCCGCGGGTGAGCGCGCTCGGATGACCGCGGAGCAGAGATCACGAATTTTCGATCTCAGTCATGAGGGGAAGTCTGTCGCACTGGTCATTGTCGAACATCAAGTTGCCGGAGCAATTGCGATGCGCGACGAGCCTCGTCCAGACGCCCTTGCCGGACTGAAAGCACTCACCGATATGGGTATTAAGACAGTCATGCTGACCGGGGACAATCGGCACTCGGCCTCGGCAGTCGCCGAGCAACTCGGAATCGAGGTCCAGGCGGAGCTGCTGCCTGAGGACAAGCAGCGGATCGTCAGCCAGTTTCAAAGAGCCGGCTGGTCTGTCGCCAAAATCGGGGACGGAATCAATGACGCCCCGGCGCTGGCGGCCGCCGATGTCGGCATCGCCATGGGAGGGGGCACCGACGTCGCGTTGGAAACGGCCGATGCGGCGGTGCTGCACGGGCGGGTTTCCGATGTTGCCGCCATGGTCGACCTGTCGAAACGGACGATGACCAACATCCGGCAGAACATCGCGGTCGCGCTCGGGCTGAAGGCCGTCTTTCTGGTCACCACTGTTATCGGATTGACGGGGTTATGGCCAGCCATCCTTGCCGACACCGGCGCGACTGTTCTGGTGACGATGAACGCTTTGCGCCTGCTTCGCTTTCCCCAACCGAGCCGTCCAAATCTTGAGGAAACCTGCAATTGAGTGCTTTCTCGTGGCTTCGCACCCTCAGTAATTCCATGTCTCAAACATTGAGCCGGTTATCCATGCCAGAAGGGACACACCCAGCGGCGGCCAAACTTGCAGTCGTCACCCTTATCTTCGGGGTGACAACGGACGCCGCATTCGCAGCTACAGGCGAGGCTGCGGGACTACAAGGTTCGATTTGGCGCTGCTTGTCCGGATCGGAGTTGCCGTCGCGCTCGCCTTTCCCATTGGATGGGAACGCGAGTTTCGCGGTTCGGAGGCCGGTGACCGCACCTTCATGCTCGTCAGTCTGGGTGCAGCCGCATTTACCGCCGTCGGCGTTGAGAACTTCCCGGCGAGCGCCGAGAAGGTGATGGCGGGCGTCGTTACTGGGGTAGGATTCCTGGGTGGAGGTATGATCCTTAAGGACGGGGGCGATGTCCGTGGCTTGACCACTGCGGCCGCCATTTGGGCAACGGCTGCAGTCGGCATGCTCGCAGGGGTTGGCGAACTTCTCATAGCCGGACTTGTGACCGGAATGGTGATCCTAATTCTTGAGTTCGAATTCCTGCCTGTGATCGGCCGGCTCGACGCACGGCGCTGGAGGCCAAAGAAAATCGAACGGGAAGGAAACGGACGTGAACTCTAATGGTATGCACGCGCCAGAAACGAAGCGGTTGCAACCATTTTCTAACGCTTGTTTGCAACCGTAAAGCCGAGTGTCGACGAATTTACGCTCCCGGAGGAACGATGACCAACACCAGCGTTCAGAACATCTGCCGGAACTTACGGACGGAACGGACAAAGATCAATTGTTCAGGACGAAGTGTGGCTTAGGCCGAATGGGCCTGCATCCTCAGCGTTAGCAGAACAGATTTTTTATCTAGAATTACCTTCACTCTCGCCTTGAACAACTCAATCTTAGCACATGATTTAACAGGAGACAGACAATGGGCTTCGATCAGTATCACGAACCGGCGGATGAACTTTCGCAGGAAACTCGGACCTTTGCGCGAATGATAACATCGTTGATCGAGGAGGCTGAAGCCATTGGCTGGTACGAACAACGGATGTCGCTCGAAAAGGACAAGGAAGCCAAAGCCATCATGGCGAATGCGCAAAAGGAGGAGTTCAAGCACTTCGGCATGAACCTCGAATTCTTGCTCCGTCGCAATGAAGACTGGCGGACCGAACTCCAAGGCATCCTGTTCACGAAGGGTGATATCGTGAAGCGCGCCGAGGCGGCCGAGAAAAAGGTCGATTGATCCCTTTCTTGAGGCGGTTGCGATGGTCGAGAAAAGGATTATTCCGCGGAAGAAGGTGCTGAAGGCCGGCACGATCGCGTTCGGCGGTGCCGCTATCAACTGCACCGTCCGGAATTTGTCGGGCACAGGCGCCATGTTGGAGGTCGAGAGCCCGCTCGGAATCCCGAGACAATTTGTACTGGATATTGCGGCGGACCACTTCCGGCGTGAGTGTCGAGTCGCTTGGATTCAGGAGAGGCGGCTCGGAGTCGTTTTCTTGGCCGGCAATGATCTGGAAGACTGATGTGTACCGGCGGACCGTGGGGAGGCGATCGATGTTGAAAATCTTTGTTATACTGATGCTTTGCCTTGCCGCTACCGATGCTCGAGCCAGAGCGTCCGGCATCGCGCAGGGCGGATGGTCCTACCTGTCGGCCGAGCAAATGAGCCGTTTTCCGACGGCTGTTAGTCTTGCGCTTAAAAGCGCGCAGGACCTATGCGGCGGCGAAGCGACGAGAATCCGAACTGGATTTCTACGGTACCTGCCGGGCCTTAACGGGGTAGAATTCACAACGATTCACTTCGAACACTTTGATTGCTCTGGCAAAGACTTGCTCTGTTCGACGAGCGGATGCCTTCATCGATTGTTCGTTACGAAAAGCGGACGCATGCGCGAGATATGGCGAGGCCATATCCGCGAGATCGATATGTCTAACGAAAACGGCATTCCGTCGATCGACTTTAACTGCGGCCGAGGTGGCTCATTTTGTCACTTTCGGAGAAAGTGGAATGGCCCGCGGTTGCAATGAATATGCGACGCTTACCCACCATATACGGACTGGTGGGTCCTGCTGGGGTTGAGCTAAAGACGCGGTTGCTATGCTCATGCCTTCGGGAAATCTAGGCGAAGATCGCATGCTGGAACGACGCGAAGACTAGCTAGTGACGACGATGCGATCGACCACGCCACCTTACAAATTGAAGCTAGGGAAACAACGAGTTTGCGTTTGCTCTGGACAATGTCGTCTAAGGAAGCTGGCTGATGGGATGCACGGAAGAAGCCGAACGTGTTGCGCTCGCGCATCGGATCAAGGTATCCGTGGAGGCGAAGCTCGCGGATGGATCTAGCAGGGGCACGCTCTGCTGCCTGGGCTGCGGACATGACGGCGAGTGGTCTCGCCAAGGGTCTGGATGGATCTTTCTCTGCGAGGATTGCGGACTGAACGCGACAGGTATTCTCTCCCCGAGCAAGTCTCGGCACTGACGCGCGACCTAACTGGCAGCCGAACTACAGATCGCGCTCGCCTCCAGGAGATCGAACGCGAAAAGGGAGCCGCACTGAAAATCGCCGACATTCACGATCAGGGGGCAGGCGTCTACCGGAAGGTGATGCTCGATGGCGACATGGATGGCGCCTGGAGGTGCGGATGGTCAGGCCTCATCCATGCTGTACCGACCCTCAAGAAACGGATCGATCGGATCAAGGCGGAAGCCGACCGCATCAATCGCGGCCGGCTGATGGGCCTTCTCCATGGTACCGTCGAGCTAGGGGCCCGATGGCGTGCCGCTTCCTAAGTAGGGGGCGTCAATCGATTGTAATCATGTGAGTACTTGATACAGCTTGCGCAGAGATGGATGAAGGCGGCCGACTGTCCGCGGCCGGCCTCCCCCCGCGAACCCCAATAATGGGGGATTTGCTGCTTTGGAAAGGAACTTCGATGGCAACGCCCCGCCAGATGGATATTGTGCGCCGCGCCTACCAGCTATGGAAGGAAGCCGGACAGCCCCAAGGCAGGGACGAAGAGTTCTATCTTCAGGCGGAGCGAGAGTTGCAAGGAGGGCCCGACAAGGACAAGTCGTCGGACGGCAAGCCGGAGTAGAGCGGGTCCGGACGTGATGAAGCGGCAGAAATTAAGCGTGATTTCAATGATATCTCAGTATCAACATGGCGAAACCGGCCTCAGCGGAGCGTTTTTCCTGAGGACCTACACGTCTACTCTTGGTTCTGAAGAGCCGAGCTTCCGCCAGGCGATCGTTCTCCGCCCCGCCGACGAGATCATCGTCGTTGTTGCCGCCCTTTGAGATAAGTCATTTCCGCCACCCTCAAACGCCACTTCATGGTGTCCGAACCGGATAACGGTTCGTCCTCGCGGTGCAAAGTGGCCGGCGACTGCCTCGTAGCTGGCGGTGGCACTAGAACCGCACGGGGCATACCGCGAACCGCTCATATGAAACTGGTGCTCAAGCGGTCGCGCGAGCGGCCGAGCTTGATCTTCAGACCTCCTTTTTTCGCCCGCTGCGGCGTACTGATGCGCCCGGACGATGGGGAATCGTCACTTTGGCGGCGCTGACGCCAATCACTGATCAGGCGCGGAGTGCCCATTGGCAAGTACCATGAGGTGCCGCGACTCGTTTAATGCCACGCAACCGTGGCGGGCTCACGAGATTTAGACGCCGGACTTGCGCGCTCAAAAAATCAGGCCCCGGATTTCTCCGAGGCCCGCTCTCCGGTGCGCTAATGACGAGGCTCTATTTTTGAGAATGCGAGTGCGCCGTCGTCGTATGTTTGTGAGCTTGTTCGCTATGCTCGTGAGCCGCTTTTGCGTGATGCGTAGCGTCCGCGTGCTCGCCGCGCGCGTGATGATGCTCGGCCTGATGATGATGATGGGCGGCCGCATGGTGATGAGCCGCGGCCGTGTGATGATGCTCTTGAGAGGGGTGCTTTGGTGATTGTGCCATTTGAGTTTCCTGAGTGGTTGATAGATTCCAACAACCATCGTTTCGGCCTTTAGTTCCTACGGACGCCGGAGGTCGCATCAGTGGGCCGTTACATATCCCATTCAAAAGAATGAGGATCTCTAGGTGACAACGAAGGAGCCGTGTGTTGCGACCTCGTTCCTATGGTAGCGGTGTTGTCCAAAGACACGCGGTGCGCCGCCTAGTTCGTTTACCCTCTGTCTCATTTTTGCAACGGTTCTCGATATTCTCACGAAGTCGGGCGAGATTGATCTAAGCTGGCTTTCACGGTGCGGAATTGAGAAATATCGAGAGGAATCGGATTTTAGCCCGCGCGATGGCAGCACCATCCCGGCAACCTGGACCACGTCGGCCGGCGGGGGTGGTAGGAGAACTACCGGAACTTTTGGCAATGCAGGCGGCGCGCTGCCAATGACATGAGCAACACGGCGCGGGCGGCGGCCGGCGGACCGCCTGAGCAAGGATCGAGACGCACTGCTGGCTTTCTACGACTTCCTGGCCGAACACTGGAAAACACTGCTGACGACCAATCCCATTGAAAGCACCTTCGCTACCGTGCGCCACCGCACGATCCGATCGAAGGGATGCTTGTCCAACAGGACGGCGCTCGCGATGGTCTTCTAGCTGTTCGAGGCCGCGCAGAAAAGCTGGCGTGGTCTCGATGCCAGTTGCCAAAACTCGTTCTCGGTGTGACGTCCAACAACGGGATCGAGGTCATCGCAAAGCCGAATGATCGTCCGCCCGCAACCGCTGCCGCCTGACCGGCCCAGGCCTCACCAAGACTTGGCGATACCGCTGCCGGGGGATCGGGAACAATTGGAGGAAGGCAAAAAACCGGTCTCTCCGGAGCGTGGTCAGTGCCGGTGCGGCGCGAACAACCCGGCGATCCTCG
This sequence comes from Tardiphaga sp., assembly GCF_041424195.1. Lineage (NCBI taxonomy): Bacteria > Pseudomonadati > Pseudomonadota > Alphaproteobacteria > Hyphomicrobiales > Nitrobacteraceae > Tardiphaga > Tardiphaga sp. The sequence goes on from NZ_JBGMOE010000111.1 coordinate 29,383, forward strand.
ACTGGATCGCGGGTGCGGAGACGAGCACCACAGCGCCGATCGCCCACAGAACGACGATAGCCGGCTTCGCAACCACGCGCAGCAACGCGATGGCCTGACTCGTCAAGCTGCCGAGGTTGAGCCTGTCGATCGCACCGACCCCGTCTTTGCCGACGCCGACCGCCGTTGCGAAGTCTTTCCCTTTGTCCACCGCGAGGCCTGCATTGGCCTCGACCCACCCCAGGACGCCGTCGACGGTAACGTAGCCGATCCAGGCACTCAGCGACCAGACCGTTAGGCCGACAACTACAGCGATCCAGGAGATCGGCCTCAGCATTTGCAGCCCTTGCCGACTGTCGGAGCGAACACTAGGATTGCCCGGCTCCGCCGCCTGATCCCGACGGATTGGCTGAATCGCGGAAGATGTGTCAAGGCGCTTTCCGCATTGCTCACAGAATTGATTGCCGGGCGCATTGCCGACCCGGCAGTTCGAACACACGCGCACGGGCTGCACCGGGGCCGGGCCGAGCGATCCATAGCCCTGATGGCCGCCGCCATCCCCTCCTGAAAGACGTCCGAAGGAATCAAAACTCATGATGGCTTCCTTACCGGAAATGCATGGGCCGCGAGGCGCTTCTCACGTTGAGGGCGGATTTCGACCGGGTTGACCAAATGGGTCAGCGCCTTTCATGCGTGCGATATATAGGCTTTTCCCGACGCAGCTGTTTCCGCCAAATTCGCAATAGCTTAAGAGGTGCCCGAATTAAGACATTATGCCGCATTCAAGCAAGAGATTCAGATCAGCGCAGAGCCTTCTGCGCGGGGGTTATCTTTTTGTAATGTTGGTGCTCTAGCTTGCTCTAGCAATTATCGCAATTATCTAGTTGAAAGTAGGCATGGGCCGGAAGGTCGTTTGCGCTCAATTAGCATCGAGATTGACACATGAGTTCGCATTTTCTGGGACGGTTGTTAGGCGGTCATGGCGGTAGCGGTCATGGCGGTGGCGGCCATGGTTCGCCTTGGGATGCTGCCCGCCTGGCCCAGGGCCCGTTTAGCCAGCCGGGGCCACAAGCGCCGGGTCATGGCAGCATCCCCGCCACTGCTCAGCGCGTGCTGGTGTGCCCTAATTGCCGGGGCGACAATTCGCCCGACAGCCGGTTCTGCGGGCAATGCGGACAGCGCCTTGGGCCGCCCGAACAGGCCTGCGCCAAGTGCGGCGTGACGCTCGCGTCGGGCGTCAAGTTCTGCCCATCCTGCGGAGAAGCCGCGGCGGGGGCGAAAGCCTGAAGGCGTCGGCGCCAAGTGCCTGCGTCGCGCGAACTGATGTTGCACCGAAGCGTTTGAGATAGACCCCACCGGAGGAAGGTCCATGCCGCAAGCCCGGCCAGCATCACGATCACCCCGGTCACAAGTCGGGAGACGTGGTGGACCAACACGGCCACCGCGACAGCAGTGGACAGGGTAAAAAGTAGATCTGCTCAAACCGTCAGATGCTATGAAGGCTCCGTGCGTCCGCGCGGAGCCCTTTTGCGGTGATGGTTTGGTGGACGAAGCCCTACGGTCTTGCTTAACTTGGGGGGAGGAGCTCGCCGCGCCTGACAGCGTTTCACGCCGCGCGGCGTCGATTCGTGTCGCTGGCCTCGGCTCGAATGGACTCGTTCTCACAGGTCAAAGCTCTACCCCTCGCTCTGGCCGTGGAGAAAGCCCCTGACTGCGGGCGCCGCATTGGCCGCGAAGCCCTAGTCGGCGAGGACGGGCGATGGGCGTTGCCGTTAATGGCGACCGAATCCGCCACCGCCGAAACCCCCATGCCCACCGCCGAAGCCCCCTCTGCCAAAGCCAAGGCTGATGCTCGGACCTCCATAACCATAGCCGCCACCATAAACCGGGCCACCGTAACCATACCCGCCGCCACCATAATAGGGCTGCGGAGCATAGTAAGAGCGCCGCGGAGCATAGCCATAGCTCTTGTAATATGGACGAGCATAGCCGCGCGAATGAGGGTAACCTCGATGACGTGAACTAAAATCTGTCGATGGAGATGCGTCGGTCGCGGCCTGTGCCTTCTGTGCCTTCACCGTATGGGCCGTGGCGTTTGCTGCGGAACCGCCTAGCAGGGCAGCTGCGCCGATGGCAAGAACGATCGCTCGCTAACCTCGTCATGGAATACTCCAATAGTGTGTGGACGAGTAATTGACGCAGAGCATCTATGTTCCGGCGGGCAACATTAATTTTTTGTAAGTACCTGAACCTCCATTCATATTGAATAGTAAGACGACTTAGAGTTGAGATACTCCGCAATCACGCCGCCCCACCGCCGCCCGGTGCACTCGAACCGCCGCCATTGCCGCCGGTATAAGTCTCGTTCAGCGCGGGGCTGGCGATGTTGAGGGCCGCCGCCGCGCCTTCTCGTGTGGGCTTGGAGCTCTCGATGAAGCGTCGAACGCCAGTTCGGCGCCGGCCTTGGTTTCGGTCATCCAGATTTCCTGCAACGCGCGTTTGGCTTTCGGCGGCTGGCTCTTCGGTAACCTGGCGAGTACGTTGGCGGTCTTGTGCACCCAGCAGCGTTGCTCGCGCGTTTTCGGCCAGACCTCATCGGCGGCCTTCCAAAACCCGAGCGCGCCATCGGCGATGGTAAGCTGCGGCGGCTCGTCGAGCCCGCGTCGCTTCAAAGTCGAGCAGCAGATCGCGCCAGTCCTGCGCGCTCTCGCGGGCGCCTTCGGTGAAGCCGACCAACCTTGCGGCCTTCCGGCGTCGCGCCGATCAGCACAGGATGCACTGCTTTTCGTCTTCGAGACATGTCTGGAGATGGGTGCCATCGGCCCAGCCGTAGACGTAACGCTTCGCCGACTGATCGCGCTTCCGCTGCGCATTCGCGGCATCGTGAGCATGGATTTCAGCGCATCGTGCGCAACGATTTCAGAAAGATCGGGAGCGGCGATTTCAGGTGTGAGCACTTTTTTGGGGTGCTGGACGCTTCGGCTGACAACTCAAGCGGGCTAGGGGTTTCTCATTCAACCAGTGAGGAAGCCTGATGCCTACCGAGAGACTGTCGATGCGCCGGATGAGCAAGGAGGCGTTTTCGATGCCACTTTAAATGTTGTCGGGCGGAAGGTGCCATCAAACGATATCGGCAGACGGATAGCATCAAGTTGAGGCACGCGTCTTAAACCTGTCAAAGATTTCAGCGGGCGATCGTTGCCAGCGTGACATTCGGCGCTTGCCAGGTTGGAGACGCGGCAAGTTAGTACAGGCGGAATTGCAGTCCCGTCCTGGCTCTCACGATCGACGGTTCGCCACAAATTATTCGTAGGCCTTCTGATCCGCTTCCCCTGTTTAGCGATACCTTACCGAGACAGCTCAGGCGCACATCAATGGGCAGGCCAAATTAATATGAACCCGCCGGACGAAGTATGGGTGGACCGAAATTAGCTGACATCCTCGGCAAATGCCTTGTGCTTGGCCAGCTTATGGTCTCCAGGCTCAGCCGCTCAACTAGATTCGATCTGCTGGCAGAAATAACGGCTTTGTACGCTCCTCGTTAGCGGGGGTTCAAAGACGCTTTGATTCCGAAATCAGGATTGATCTTGGCCGCCCTTCACCACTTCGTCCACTGCCCCTGAGATCCGGCCCTGATATTCCTTGAGGTGTTGAGTTGTGGCAGAAAACTGCGAGCGGACAAAATCCGATTGAAGCTGCATCGCTTCGCCAATGTCCTTGGCTTGCAGAAGTCGATGCGCATGCTCGAAAGATGCGGATACATTTTTCTCTGTAATCGCCAGTGCCTCTCTGGCAACATCGCTCATTGGACCACGCGGCACCATGTCGATGGAACTGGCAGCTGATTGTATAAATGTGGAAACAGCCTTTTTGGCCATTTCGACGCTCCTCTCGGCGAAGTCGCGAATATGCACCGGCACGGTCATCGGCATTATTTTTGGGTCAATCACGTCTGGCCTCCTTGGCTAAATTTGTCGAACATCTTACCATAGTATCAATGTCCTTGAGGAAACAGTAAACAGAGGGTAGGTACGGGATTTCCGTACGAGATTATGGAAGCCGTGACGGCGGCTTCCTAACATCGGACCAAATCCTCCTTCGAACTGAGGCCGGTCTTGGGGCTTTCTGCCCATCTCATGCCCGTACCGTCATGGGGAGCGCCGATTTTAGGGGACTTACCGATGCAGCTTGTCATCCGGGCCAGTCATGAAAATATGATCTTGAACTGGCTGTGTCTCGGTCGCGGCGTAGAGGTAGGATCGCGCCCTCCAGCAGCGAATGGTCAGCCTTTTTCAATGATTGCCAAGGTCAAGAGCACCTTGGGTAGCCAGCTCATCCGGAATGTTCTGGACCGCCAGCGAATCTGAGGTTGGTTGTCGGTGCAGAGTTGCGTCTGTCGATTGCACGAGCAGTAGGGTCGGGCAGGGCCTCAAGCGAGGCTTCCAATTGCGCAATCTCGGCTGAACACGGACCGGCCAAGACAGGACCACCTGAACTGCCAATAAGCAAACCAACTATCAGCACTATTGCTGTGCTCTGCCATTGCATCATCGCGCTCGTGCTCTCTGCTTTAATGATGGCCGTCATGGCCGTAGAGGTGACAATCTTCAAAAAAGTGGCCGCTAAAATGGCGGCTCCCGTAACCGGATCAAAGGGTATATTGACCGGGACGAGTACCGTACCAAGCAGGATAGCCGAAATAGCAACGTTCAGGTCGATAAATATAGTGCCCACCTTGATAACGATGATGACTGGAATGCCCGCTCGGCGTGCCGGTATCCTGGACAAACGGACTTGTTCTCCCCGGTGCATCGGGCGGTGGGAATCGCTCAAAGCAGCTGAAGTCAAGTGAGGTGCTGCTGAAGTCGATTTGATAGCAGGATGTCGCCATGGTAGACGATGCATTCCTGGTCGTCGAAACCTCAACGGCAATATAGACATCCGCAGTGTTCGCTCACGATCGACGATCGCGGGCGTCTCGTTACGCTGGCAGGCGATGTCGTGGTGACATCATCGGGCGCATTAGCTTTCGCTGTGTGATGGCGCGGTATCGATCGCTCTGATTGCGGGGTCGCCGCTACATGAAACGCCCCGCGACTTAGCGGGGCGTTATTTGCCGATCACATCTTCTTGGATTTCATGGACGTCATTTTCATCGCCTTACTCATGTGCATCGAGCAGCCGGCCATGTCTTTCTGAGACATCGATGACTTCGCGGCAGTCATTTCCTGCATCGCCATGGTTTTGTTTTCGCCATCCGGCATCTTCATCATCATGCCATCGGCCTTGGCCATGCCAGCCTCGGTGCATCCCGACATCTTCGACTTCGCTGAGGCAGGTACCGCAGACATCGCCACCACCGCGACGGCCGCCACGCAAGCTAATTTGCAAATCATGTTCGTTTCCTCAACCATAGTGGGCCCAATTGCCAACTGAATGGAACGCAGATGCAGGGTCTGAGTTCCATTGAGGGCTTTTTGAGATAGCTGGCTGCGCCTTTAGACCATGTGACGAATTAGACCGACTCGCAGAGACCAGGCTGGTCTACCGGCTTCATTAGGCCCATCGTCCATAGAACGAGCGGAACCGAAAATCGGATACTTCGTTACGTGTTTTCAACTCAAGGAGGACGCCATGGACTGGAATCGCGTTGAAGGAAACTGGAAACAGGTTAAGGGCAAGGTCAAGGAGCAATGGGGAAAGTTGACCGATGATGACCTGGATGTCATCGCCGGCAAACAAGACCAGCTCCAGGGCAAACTGCAGGAGCGTTACGGCTACGCGAAAGATCGCGCGCAAAAGGAAATGGACGATTGGTATGGTCGTCAGACCTGGTGACATCCCGAATAAAAAAGGCCCCGCTTCGGCGGGGCTTTTTGCGAATGGCTGCTTGGGTCATCCGGGTGCCTACCAGTGGTGACGCCAATCTCGATGCCAACCACCATAATAACCCGGTCCGCCATAATAGGCATAGGCCGGTCGATCTACCCTTCGATAGCCATATCTTAGCCGGGCGTACGGGGCATATCCGCCGTAGTACGCAGGGAAGTACCCGCCATAATATCCGGGAGCATAACCCCCGTAATAGCAATATCCGGGACCGTAGCCGTAGGCATTGGACGCGATACCGCCGATAACGGCGCCGGCAATCATTCCTCCAAAAAGGCCGGGACCGAAGCCGCCACGTGCCTCAGCAGGTGCTGATGTGGCTGCTGCGGTTATGGCCAGAGCTCAAAGCCGCAATTAGCGCTACTCTTTTCATCGCTTGAATCCTTTCCGGTTTGGTACTCGCCAACAAGGACTAACCGTAAAAGTTTCAGGGAACTGGTCCGCACTCGCCAATCCCGGTGCAATTTAATTCTAATGAATAACGGTTCAGACAGGCGAATGCGTAGATGGAGACAATCACGGACAAGATGATCGCAGGTTTATTGGACACTGTAGGTGCGCAGACCCTCGCTGACTCTCTGCCACAGGCCGCGGTTGGGGGCGTTCTCGGCGAGTAGAATCGGGTGCTCAAGATTTTTCTTCATCGACGCAAAGGTGAATACAGCTGGTGGACCCACATCCGATAGCTATCGGCACCGTCGACCGCTCGGGATTGAAAGCGAGCGCGTCGTTAAAAACCGCCGCGATTAATGATCGTGTTTTTCGCGCCGCATAACCGATTGAACGGTTTGTCCTGGTCTTGAAAGTGCGCAATGATTAAGAGTTTCGCTAACGTTGCCGAGGTTGAAAGGTCTGACACCATGGAGCGAAAGCAATCGGGCTTGTACCGTCAGAATGCAGAGAACTGTATGCGAATGGCCGAAGCTGCTGAGGCCAAACCTGCCTTCAGACGATTCAAACGGATGCAAGCCGCTTGGCTGGCGCTTGCTGCAGAACAAGACTGGCTGGATGGTGAACGCTCACCGAGCGAACGAACAAAGAGATAAAAGGCGATCCGCCAAGTGGTGGCCTGCCATGATTTCAACGGATTCCAATCCCTCAGCTGTCAATTTAGTCCTTGCAACCGATCATAAGGGCGCGCCATTGAACAATCTCCGCCGGTCATTTCAAACTTGTCCCAGCAGTGCGGTTGCAGCCCTCGCAGTAGAAGGTGTCGCCGTATTGAGAAGAAACGGCCTTAAAGCCTGACGGGAGTATCTTGATATATACCGCATCGTTGCCATTTAGAGACAGGCTTGCCACGCCGGTCAGCGCACAAATGCGGCACCTCAAGATTTCCGTCCACTGATCGGAAACGGTGGTCATGACGCGAACTTACCCACGCGAATGGGGCGTTTTCGAGTTTGAGCACAAGCCTCTTTTCTCAATAACCAGTTCGAAAGTCAAAGTGGCCTAAATCGAAAATCAGCCTATTTCGCGCTACACGTCAAGACGGCTTCCGAGTGCACTCTTCTAGGAATGTATTCCATAATGAAGGTTATGCGAATCAACGTTGGCGAAGCAAGAATTTAAGGTGCTCAAGTCTGCGTCTCTCTCTCGCGGCGTTGCCAGCAAGTGTCGTTGAGCGCGCCACAAATCATTTGGTCGCTGGTATTAACATTCTGAATCGTTGGCCATGATCGATTCAATAATTTAATTGGACGGCCGTTTCGGCGGCTGCGATTCTGGCGTATGTCCGACCTTAAGGTGCACTACCTCGTGCTCGAACGCTGTGATCCGGCCCGTAACATGGCGCGGTTTTATGTGCTCTCGATCGAGCCGACACTCTTTGGTGATACTGCATTGGTGCGCGAATGGGGGCGTTTGGGCCAGCGCGGCCGGCGGCGCCTCGACCTGTTCGCTGGGCGGGTGCAGGCCGTCGAGGCGCTCGACGCCTGGCTCGCGCGCAAGGCCCGTCGCGGCTACGTCCGACGAAATTAAGCAGATTCAGTGAACCGCACCGTCCATCGCGAATGGCCCGACTGGAAAAGTGACCCACCTCTGTCCGGATCAACGGCACCCCACAAGATCAGCACACCAACCCTGCCCTAGGCCACTCTCTTACGTACTGCGCGCTCGACCGAAGGGGCTTCGATAGATCTTGGGTCAGGGCCCGATTGCAACATACCATCATTTCTCACGAAGACCTCGGAATTGGGATCAACCGCCAGCCGGTCAAACAATTCCCGTAGCTCTGGCCTAAGGCCATCACCGCGCAGGGCTGCTATAGATTGACAGTTGCGCATGTCGTGCTCCCGTTTCCCGAGCACGATAGAAGTTCGGACGCACCGCCTTCCACCCGATTTCCGATGAAGAGCCCTCGCAGAGAGGTAGCAAAACGCGCCGGAGCGAAGCGCAGGCAAGAGAAAGAGGCACCCGCAGGAGGGTCAGCATTGCGCCGACGCGATAACGGTGGGACCCGGGACCGAGTGCAGTCGCGAGACCGGTTATACGATCGAAGTATCGAAGACAGTTTTGCCTTTGCTCAAAAGCCGATTGAGCAGGGCACGCCAACCTTCGGATTCTGCCATTACCTGCCTCCTGTACCGACCGTATAGGACTGCCATCGATTCTCGTCCACACGCGAATCGACCGCGCTTTGCCCCGCTCCGTTGCAGCCGATGGTTGAGTAATAGCTATAGTTGGCGCAGACTTCTACCAGGGGGAGATTCGCTGCGTGTCCTATTTTTCGGACAATTATTCCAGGCTTACATTTCCGCTGGCTGACGGTGAAAAGCCCGGTTTTCGTGAAGCTCAACGCGGCGCGTTGTTTGCGATCGGCTCTCATTTCAGCGGGCGCAATGACGCCGCGATCATTACGATGCCGACCGGTACCGGCAAAACCGCCGTACTGCAGGCCAGCGCGTTCCTGTTGCAGGCGAACCGGGTCCTTGTCCTGACGCCAAGCCGGCTGGTGCGCGAGCAGATCGCCGATGATTTCAAGAAGCTTGGCGTTTTGAAGCGGCTCGGCGCCATCCCTGCCGACCTTGCTGAGCCCAGGGTGATGGCGACGACTGGCAGAATTACCGACCCTCTCCAGTGGGAAGGATTGAGGGAATTCGATGTGGTCGTTGCAACGGTGCCCAGCGTCAGCCCCCATATCGAGCAAATCCCTATTCCTCCGCCCGACCTCTTCGATCTGATCCTGGTCGATGAGGCGCATCACAGCCCGGCGACTTCCTGGACCGCGACACTCGATATGTTCAAGGACGCGCGTCGGGTGCTGTTTACTGCAACGCCGTTTCGACGTGATGACCGCGAGATTCTTGGGCGGTTTGCGTATACGTATGATTTAAAGCGCGCCTACCAGGATGGCGTATTTGGCCATATTCAATTTCAGCTGGTCGATCAAATCTCGGCCGGCGACAATCGGCAGCAAATGGAAGATATCGCGACAGCCAAAGCGGCCGAGCGAAAACTAGCGGCAGATCGGGCCGCTGGGTTTGATCACCTTCTGATGGTGCGCACGGATAGCAAGAAGCGGGCTGCCGAACTTGTAGACCTGTACGAAAACCATACTGCCCTACGCCTCAAGCTGATTCAGGGAACGCACTCTCTGTCTTACGTAAAACGGGTTCTCGCGGCCTTGGCCGCCAATGAGCTGGACGGCATCCTCTGCGTCAACATGCTGGGCGAGGGTTTTGATATGCCCCGCCTGAAGGTCGCCGCTGTCCATTCGCCGCATCGGTCCCTTGCCGTAACGCTGCAGTTCATCGGTCGCTTTGCACGGACAGCCGGCGAACGTCTGGGAGAGGCGACGTTCCTGGCAACAGCGTCTGGCGTCAAAGTCGAGGCGGAAAGGCTCTATTCGGCCGGTGCGATTTGGGCCGACATTATCCCCAACCTCAGCGCGGCGCGGGTGCAGCGGGAAGTCGAAGCCCGGGAGTTTATCGAAACGTTCGAACGGGACATGGGCACGATTCCCGATCTGTCCGATATGTCGCTGTATTCGCTTTCGCCCTACGCCCATGTGAAGATTTATCGGCTGCGGGAGCCGTTTGACGTAAACACCGTGCCGAATTTTGGCGCCGACCGGGAACAGATATTCGGTCGGGTCAGCGAGGACACAAATTCGAGCGTTTATGTTACGCGTATGAGGTCGCCAGTGCCCTGGTCGACCGACGATGAACTGATCGATGTCGAATATGACCTTTTCATCTTTTATTTCGATCCAGCGTCGTCCTTGCTTTTTATCTGCGCTTCGTCGCGCGGCGATGGTCTTTACAGACGGGTGGTTCGCGACCTGGTCGGATACGATCCCAAAATTCTTGGTCTTTCGGAACTTAACCGGACCTTGAAGGAGCTTGAGCAGCCGCGCTTTTTCAATGTGGGCATGCGAAATCGCCAGCAATCCAGCCTGACAGAATCGTACCGCATGCTAACGGGTTCGCATGTTGACGAGGCCATACGTGTCGAAGACGCACGGCTTTTTCATCGCGGACATTGTTTCGGCAGCGCGACCGAAAATGGCAACGAGGTGACGATTGGGCTAAGCAGCGCTTCAAAAGTCTGGAGCAACACATCCTATTCGTTGCCTGAGCTGCTTGCTTGGTGCAGGAACCTGGCCCGGAAAATTCTGGACACACGAGCGGCCGTGACTGGCAGCAACCTCGACCTCCTGCAAATGGGCGAGATCGTATCCAAAATTCCTGCCCGGGCGCTGTGGGCGGAATGGGACAAGAATGTCTATATCGATCCGCCCCTGGCCAAGTTTGAAATTGGTGGCAGGCCCTACCAGGACGCGCTCACCCAGTTCAGTCTCGACGTCGAGCAATCGGATGAAAACGGTGTGCTCTTGCTACTAGAGGGACCTCGCCTCGAAACCAGAATCCAGTTCAAGATCGCCGAAAATCCTCAGTTTTCGTACCTCACAGACGAACAGACCAGGGTTGAGCTGGTGTTCGGTCGGCGCGGTGAAGACATTGTCGACTACTTAAACGACAGCCCGCTCAACCTAATGCTGGATGACTGGTCGAGAATTTGCGGCGAGGAGCATTTTCCCGCGCCGGCTGAGCCCTACAATCCGTTCGATCGCGAGCGTATCAAGGTGGTCGACTGGGGCGGGGGCGGTGTCGATATCAGGATCGAGTACGCCGACAACCATGGCAACGTTATTCCCGCATCGATCCAACTTTTTCTAGAGCGCGAATTGAACGTGGAAGCCAATACCGTTGTGTTTTGGGACCACGGCAGCGGCGAGGCCGCTGACTTCGTGGTTCTTAGGCCCGCTGCAGAGGACGGCGTGACCGTCACTTTATACCATTGCAAGGGTGCTGGCGGAGTTGCGCCCGGCAATCGCGTCGGCGATGTCTATGAGGTCTGCGCCCAGGCGGTAAAGTCGATTATCTGGTGCGATCTTCCTCGCCTGGTTGAGCGACTGCTGGATCGCATGGCGCGCGGGAAAGGGGTCGGCCGACTTGTGCGCGGTGATGAAGCCAGCATGCGCGCGCTGGCGGCCCGGCGACCTGTTAAGTTCGGTATGGTCGTCGTACAGCCTGGCATCACCAAGGATGGGCTGGAGCCCCGGCTGGCGGAGGTATTGGCTGCGGCGAACTATCATCTGGTTCGTGCCGGGCACGAAGAACTTGAAGTTTGGGGCAGCGCCTGATGATTGATCCTTTAACCGCCCTGGCGTTTTCGATCTATGAGAACAAGGGCGTCTATTGCCTGCTGCTGGGTTCGGGCGTTTCGCGCCCGGCTGAAATCCCGACTGGCTGGGAGGTCACGCTCGACCTGGTTCGCCGTGTCGCCGCGCTGCAGGGCGTAACCGGCGAGCCGGATTGGGCCAAATGGTACAAGACGACATTCGGCACGGAGCCAGGCTATTCCGAGCTGCTGGATCAGCTGGCGAGTACGCCGGACGAACGGCGCTCGGTTCTGCACAGTTATATCGAGCCAAATGAAGATGACATCGCCGCGGGCAGGAAAACCCCCACACGGGCGCACCAGGCGATCGCGCGGCTGGTCGCCGCCGGTCATGTGCGGGTCATCATCACGACGAACTTCGACCGCCTGATCGAAAATGCCCTGCGTGAGAACGGCGTCGAGCCGACGGTCATCACCTCGGATGACGCCTTGAAGGGCGCGGTCCCGCTCATTCACAGCCGCTGCTACGTCGTCAAAATCCACGGCGATTACCTCGACACGCGTATCCGCAACACGGATTCCGAGCTGGGCGCTTACACCCCCGGGCTCGATACCATGCTCGACCGGATCATTGATGAGCACGGGCTGATTGTGTGTGGCTGGTCGGGTGATTGGGATCCTGCGCTGCGCACAGCGATCACGCGGGCTCCCAACCGCCGCTATCCGATGTTCTGGGCCGCGCGCGGCCAGATATCTCCGGTCGCCCAATCGCTGATTGAGCATCGCGCGGGTAGAGTCATCAAGATCGAAGGAGCCGACGCGTTCTTCGAACGCCTGGAGGCCCTGGTATCGGCCCAAGCGGATGCGCAGCGACCGAATCCCCGTAGTGTTGAGTTGATGGTGGCCAGCGCCAAGAAATTCCTGGCGCGCCCTGAGTTTCGCATCCAACTCGACGAGCTTATCGGCGGCGAACTGCGCCGCATCGACCAGGACGTTGCAGCCGGAGTCACGCACCTGGGCGGAGCCTGGTCAAACGATTATTTCGTTTCGGCAGTTGCGCGCTATGAGGCTCAGACTGAGGTACTTGCTCGGATATTTGGTATCCTGGGGCGTTACGGGACCGGTGGAGAGTTTCGCGACGCGTTAGACGCCATTATCAAGCTCGGCTTTCGTGAGCCTGCAGGTGGCTATGACTTTTTAACGAACCTGAGAACCTATCCGGCGGTACTGTTGTTCTACGCCTATGGGATAGGGCTCCTCAAAGCCCAGCGCTTCGGTGATCTGTTCAAGTTGTTTTCAACACCTATCAATACCGGCCGGGATCATATTCCAACGGTGGCTTCGCATCTCCTTCTCGGCAGGTGGGAAGGCATGGAAAATGATCCGTGGAAGCGGTTCATGCCCGGCCTGGAAAAACGTAAGACTGCTCTCAGCGATCATTTGCACGATCTGTTTGAGAGTTGGACCGTCGATTATCTGTTTACGAAGGGTGAATACGCCAGCCTGTTCGAGCATTTTGAACTGCTGGGGGCGCTCGCTTACATCTCTCTATCAAATGATAAAGCGACGTTGCAGGCAGAAGTACAGAATCCGAGCGGTTTGGTCTGGTGTCCGATGGGTCGGGCAGCATGGCACGGCAGCGTCAGCCGTCCGATTCTTGACAGCTGGAAAGGCGATGTGGGGCCGCTTCTATTGAAAGCTGGCTTCGCGCACGGGGACAAGGACTACCTTCCATTGGCCATTAAAAGTATTGGCCGACTGTCAAGTCGGCTAGGTTAGGAAGAGCCTCGGTCATCTTCAGAGGACTTTTCGAAAGGCGCACGAATCAGGCTTAGACTCGTGTGCCACAGAGAGGGCAAAGATGAGCACAAGCCCGCCGATAAAGCCGCCGGCAAAAGATCATCCCGACGATCGGGCACGCGTGCCACTGGAAGCCGCTCTCTCGCTAATACCGGGCGTGAGCAGCCTATTTAAGCTCATCAACGAGTGGTTTCCAACCCAGGCGCAAAAATCACGCAGCAAGTGGGAAGGCAACGTAACGACCCGGACCAACGAGCACACCGAGCGCCTCGATGGGCACGACCAGGCGCTTAACCCCACAACAACGCTGACCGGCGTGGCGGTACAGCTGGCCGTGGCGTTGGCGCAGGCGCCAGGCAACGGCATGGCCGGAGGGCGGCTGATACTGCCCGATCTGTGTGTGCTGCTGCCAGACGTTGACCGTAAGGAAGTCGAGCAGGCCGCGTTCGAATTAAACTCGCACGGCTTGGTCAAGATCGAACGCCATTGGCCGGGATAACTGGGGGCTGAGGCTGACGCAGAAGTTCTACGAGCAGATCGACCACCAGGTCATGGGTTGGGGATCCACGACGCAGGAAGACGCCCGCGCCCTGGCTAAATTGTTGCTTGAGGATGAAGCCCGCGAATGGACCCCGACGCTGCATGCTGCGAGCGGCTGGGACCTGCGCCGCTTCAACCCGGCGTTTCAGGCGCTGCTACGGCATATTCCCGAGGAGCGGGTGAGCCAAGAGGTCCAGCCTGACTACCCAGCCCGGAGCCTGAGCCTCATTCCGGAAGATAGGGCGGTGCTGCGGAGATTTGCCGGTTAAGCTGACGCTGACACCACTGCCGGGGGCAGTGCTGAATGCCCACGATCTGAACGGTTCTTTTAGGCAAGCCAGCCATATTTGATGCCTAGCTATTGACGAACGCGGTATAATCCCGCCGGAACTGCAGAAATGGCAAAAAGCGTCAAAGCCCTCATCAACCCGACCATGCTGACATGGGCACGGGAGCAAGCCGGGTACAGTCTGGCCGATGCCGCGCACAAACTCGGCATTGATGAAGCGCGCCTGCAGGCGCTCGAAGCTGACCAGGAAACGCCAACCTTCGCCAAGCTGCTGGATATGGCTGACCTGTATAAGAGGCCGGTCAGCCTGTTCTATCTCAAGAAGCCGCCCAAAGGCTGGCAACCGATTCAGGATTTCCGGCGCCTGCCCGGCACCGAAGGCGGATTCTCTCCGCAGCTGACCTATACCATTCGCCAGGCGCGCGAACGCCGCGAGGTGGCCCTTGCCATCAAAAGCGAACTGAATGAGCCGGTGCGCGAATTCACGTTGCGCGCCACGCTCTCCACCAATGTTGAGACCCTGGGCGCCCATATCCGTGAGTTTCTGGAAGTCAGCGAAGCCAACCAGCAGCGCTTTGCCAAAAAGGCTTTTGAAGGCTGGCGAGCCGCGATCGAGGCCAAGGACATTCTGGTGTTCGTGGTCCCTCGCCTCAAGATCAAGGAAATGCGCGGCACGGCCCTGGCCGAAACCACGCTGCCGGTGATCTTGGTCAACGGCAAGGATCGCGGCAACGGCCGCGTGTTCACGTTGCTGCATGAGTTCTGCCACCTGGCGCTACGCCAGAGCGGGGTCAGCAACGTGGGCGGCGACCGGAACGATGCCCCCAACCCTACTGTTGAAAAATTCTGCAACGCGGTCGCAGCCGCGGCGCTGATGCCGAGTGAATGGCTTCTGCGCGAGCATCTGGTCGCGAACAAGGGCAACGCCAAAACCTGGGACGATGACGAACTGGACGCCCTGGCGCGCCGCTTTGGCGTCAGCCCCGAAGCAGTTTTGCGCCGGCTGCTGACGCTCGGCCGCACGACGCAAAGCTTTTACGACAGCAAGCGTCCGGTTTTTCAGAAGTTTTACGACGATCTCGAAGAGAAGAAAGAGAAGTCCACGGGCGGGCCGGAATATCACCTGGCCGTATTGGGCCAGCTCGGCCGCACGTTTACGCAACTGGTTTTTCAGGGTTACCACGATCGCTATTTCACGCTGCGCGATGTCGCAGGTCTTTTGAACATGAAGGTCACGACCGTTCCAGTCATGGAAAAAGCGGCCTTTGGCCTGGCGGGGTAATCCCTCGTGGCAAATCCAATTTACTGCATCGATACCAGCGCGCTGATCGCAGCCTGGTACGAACGCTACAAGCCCAATCGCTTTCCCAAGCTGTGGGAACAACTGGATCAACTGATTCAGGAAGGGCGGCTGGTGTCCTCAACGTTGGTGCTGCGCGAATGCAGCAAACAGCGGTCGGAAGAGCTGCACGATTGGTTGCAACCGCGCTCAGCGATATTTCAGGTGCCGGATGAAACCGTGCAGGGTCAAGTCGACCATATCGTCAACACCTACACCGGCCTGGTCACGGCCGGTAAAGAGAAATTCCAGGCCGACCCGTTCGTCATCGCGCAAGCCAAGGTCAGCGGCTACACGGTCATCACAGAGGAGACCGGGCCGACCAGCCTTGGGAAGATACCTGGCGTCTGCAATGCCATGAAGGTTGAATGCATCAACCTCATGCAGCTGATCGACGCTGAGGATTGGATATTGGGCTAAGTCGAGAGACAGGCGGTCAGACAGCCTCTTTTGAGGATCGACCGCCCCTGTTCAGGAAGGAAATCTCACCTGAAAAGCCCGAGGCAGGTTGAAATATCTTCGATTTTGGTCGAATGTTTCAACCTGGGGAAGAAAAATGGGGCTCCGGTTTCGTAAATCGATCAAACTGGTTCCGGGCGTGCGCCTGAACATTGGGTTGAGGCGTACAAGCCTTTCCTTTGGCGGCAAAGGCTTCACCTATAACCTTGGTTCGAATGGCTCCCGGGTGACGGTTGGACTCCCAGGGTCCGGCCTATCGTATTCCACAAATCTCCAGCACCAGCACCCGGCGACGCTCCTTGCGAACTCACTGCCGGCGCGCAAGCGCTATTCCGCGACACCTTTCGTGGTCATCGCTTTTATTCTTGGGCTGATTTACATCGCCTTTCAGTCGACAAGCCCTGGTGGCAAACCAACCCCAGTGAATGCTTCGGCGGTACCCGCGCTGCCAGCAGACATCACCGGCACTATTTCTCAGCGCGCATCGGACGAAAGCCACGCCATCGAAGGGCCCGTTCCGCTGCCTCGGCCGCGAACGAGGCCCCGCGAGAGTGTCGGTCCACCGTTACAGCTAATACCGCAACAGTGATTGGAACAACGATGTCCGGTTTTGAACAGGTGGGCTTTGGAAGCGATGACGATTTTACGAGGAATCCGGAGCCCCGGTGCCCGTGCCTGCTGCTTTTGGACACCTCTCACTCGATGCAGGGGCGCGCGATTTCGGAACTGAATCGCGGCATCGTGACGCTTAAGGATCAGCTCGCAAGCGATGCGCTGGCGATGAAGCGTGTCGAGATAGCGGTCGTGACCTTTGGTCCCGTCAATATCGACTCCAGTTTCCAAACCCCGGATTTCTGGCAACCGACCACGCTGTCGACAACCGGCGACACCCCTATGGGCGCTGCGATCGAGCAAGGCATCGATTTGCTCAGAGAGCGAAAGCAGCGATACAAGGATAATGGTATCTCGTACTATCGGCCCTGGATTTTCCTGATCACGGATGGCGCCCCCACCGACAGCTGGCAACGAGCTGCGCAGCTTGTCCGCGACGGCGAAGAAAAGAAGGAATTCTCGTTCTTCGCAATCGGCGTAGCGAGTGCAGATATGGGGATCCTTGCCCAGATTGCCCCACGCGGCCCGCTTAAACTGGACGGCCTCAACTTTCGGGAGCTGTTCATGTGGCTGTCGAGTTCGTTGAGCCGCGTTTCGGCTTCGAGTACCAACGAACGTGTGGCTTTGCCGCCTCCAAGCGGCTGGACCGAAGTCTAGTTCGATGACATGGCGGATAGCCGCCACGTCGGCTATTGGCACCTCGCACACCAAGACTGGTCAACCATGCCAAGACAGCGTGCGTGTCCGGCTGGTCAATACGCTGGCTGGACCAATCCTGATCTCCGCGGTCTCGGATGGTGCGGGTAGCGCCGCCCACTCTGAGATCGGATCGCGTGCCGCAGTGACAACTGCCACCTTCCTGGTTGAAAATTTTCTTGAAGCGGACGGTAACGTCGGATCGATTAAACGGGACACAGCGCTAAGCTGGCTCGCCCAAATTCAAACGGTTATATCGACGCTCGCTGCCGAGTCGGGTGCGTCAGTGAGGGAGTTTGCGTGTACCCTCCTCGTTGCAATTATAGCACCCGACAGCGCCGCTTTTTTTCAGGTTGGCGATGGTGCCATGGTCGTTCGCGAGCAGGGCGACGACGGCTGGTCTTACATCTTTTGGCCGCAGCACGGCGAATACATCAACACCACCAACTTCATCACAACGAGCAACGCTTCCGAAGTGATGGAATTTGCGTCAGCGTCCCGCAAGATAGAAAGCTTCTCTTCTTTTTCAGACGGTATCGAGAGCCTGGTCCTGCACTATGCAACCAAGACGGTCCACGACCCCTTCTTCAATCGGATGATTGCGCCCGTTTGCGAGGCCCTGACCGACGGCCTGGACGATGGCCTGTCGGTTAGCCTTTCAAACTATCTGGCCTCCGAAATTGTCTGCACTCGCACCGACGACGATAAGTCGCTGGTGCTTGCCACGCGCCGTGAACACCAACCGCCTGCTGCCGATGCCGACTCCTGAAGTAGTTGACTCGTCTGGTCGCGAAATCCGCCTTAGCGACGTGGTTGGCCGGGGCGGCGAAGGTATCGTCTACGGCATCACGTCATCGGACGAGCTTGTAGCCAAGATTTACCACAGCCCCCTTTCCGCCGAGAGAACCGCCAAAATCCAAGTGATGTCGGCACTCTCAAACGGTATTCTTAAGCAGGTGTCGGCGTGGCCCGCGGGCCTCCTGCTCTCAAAGTCTGGGCGCGTCCCCGTTGGACTGCTGTTGCCACGTGTCAAGAACGCCAAGGACATTCACAAACTATACAGCCCTAAGAGCCGTCTGACGGAGTTTACACGGGCTGATTGGCGCTTTCTGGTTCGCGCTTGCGCGAACACAGCCCGGTCGTTCGGCGCCATCCACGCCACAGGCAGCATCATCGGAGACATCAACGAGGCCAGCGTCCTGGTCGCGACGGATGCCACGGTCAAGCTGATCGATTGCGACAGCTTTCAAATCATCGACCAGGGAAAGCGATATCCCTGCGAGGTCGGCGTCGAGACGTTCACGCCGCCCGAACTCCAAGGAAAACACCTGCGTGAGGTCATTAGAACGGCGAACCATGATGGCTTCGGCCTCGCCATCATGATTTTTCTCCTTCTGTTTATGGGACGCCATCCGTTCGCCGGCCGCTTTCTGGGTCGGGGCGACATGCCGATTCCGAAGGCCATATCAGAACTTCGGTTTGCATACAGCGCAATGCGCGCCGACGTGCAAATGGATCGACCCCCGAACACGCCCGCCCTCTCGATCGTCGGCGACGAAGTCGCGTTTCTTTTTGAGCGGGCCTTCGCGAAGCAGATGGTCAACGGCGGCAGGCCGGAACCTCAGGAATGGGTGCAGGCCTTAACCGGCCTTGAAAAGAATCTTGCCCAATGCCGGGCGAACCCCTCGCATTGGCATCACAAAGCTGGTGCGTGTCCGTGGTGCCCCATAGAAGCGGTCACACGCGTGGAGCTGTTTCCTTTTGTTGCCCTTGCAGGCGAAGTCACAGCTTCCGATCTGACAACCCTCTGGCGCCAGATCGAGGCCCTGCAAAGCCCCGGGCCGGCTCCCGACATCGGCGCTCCTCGCCCGCCGCCGAGCGCTGAGGCTGTTTCTGTGGCGGACTCTTTCCGTCGGGCAAACATTATGGCCTTTGGCCTGGCATTGGCTGTTGGCGCAATAGGTGTCTTTGGCGGCATGAGCGCGCCAGCGCCGCTTCTGTTTCTCATTGCCGCGCTAGTCTCGTTCTTTGGCGCTCGCAGATGGCTCGACAAATCGAGCGACGTTTACAAATTCCGTGATGCCGAGGCAAAAGCGAGAGACACCTGGAAGCGTGCTCATCAGCAGTGGAGCGAAAGGACAGGATCGGCCGGGTTCGATAGCAAAAGGCAGGAAGTCCTAAAGCTAAGAGCAGCGGTCGATTACCTCCCGACCCTTAAAAAAACAAAACTCGATCAACTCAGGGCGTCGGTAAAGCAAGCACAGCTTTCGCGCTATCTCGACAACTACGAGATCGACAAGGCGCGCATTGAAGGTATCGGCGAAGGGCGCAAACGCACGCTACAGTCCTACGGGATTGAAACGGCTGCCGACCTGCTGAGCAGAACGGTCGAGACAGTTCCTGGATTTGGCCCGAAATTATGCGGCGCCCTGTATGCGTGGCGGCAGTCGCTGGAAGCTAGATTCAGGTTCAACCCTGCAACCGGTGTTGACAGGCGCGACATCGATAAGATTGAGCATGAGATGGCCGTAGAACGGCGAAAGCTAGAGCAAGCCGTGCGCAGCGGTTACGAGGAACTGAGGCAGTTGCATGCGCGGGCGTTAAACGCGCGCACGCAACTCCGGGTACCCGTCGAAGCTGCCTACGCTGAATATCTTCAAGCTGACGAGAACTACAAGGCGGTATCGCGTTGACCAACCCTATTGCTTCCAGCCGATGACAATGCCGTTCTCCAAAAAAACGCGATTGCTGAAGCGATTTCGTCCGGTCTGCCCGTATTTCCACGTTTCCTTGGTTGTGGCTTTCTTGATCTCCTGATCCTTATCAACGGGCCCGCCCCAGGACTCTAGCAGTTGCTCTTCGGTCATTCCCTGCCAGATCGTATGCGCGAGGATGCGGTCGGCGATCTCATCACCGTACTTATCGACGAGCCGCTGCCGTTCCGCAGCGCGCCGCCTCTCCTCCTCTCGCCGCCTTATATTGTTGAAAACGACAATGGCACCGATGACACCTCCCACAATGAAAATGCCTACCAGCAGGGGATTGATCCCGCTGGACGGCTCAGGAGTGACATTCGGCTTCGGGGCTACCGTTCCATCGGGACCTCGCTGCGCAACAGAGGGCGAGGCCGCAGGGGGCACGTTCTGCGTCCTCGGCTGTGGGAGCGGTGAAGGTGGGGCTGCCGACGTCGGATCAACACTCGCAGGAGGCGCCTCCGATAGTACCGCGATACGCTGCTTTGTCATATCCAGCACACACGACCAGACGACCGTTCCGGCGGCCCCACCACAAACAGTATTTCTCTGTTGTATCCAGGACCGTTGGCTTACGACCAAGGCCTGATAATCTGGTCCCTTCCTCAGTCCAAGGGCCTGCTGATACTGCTGGCCCATCCGCATATCCCACTCAGAAAGTGTTGTGTCTGCGCAGATCGCGCGCTCAATCGACGTGGTCGCCGCACGACAATCGTAGCTAGGCCCTGATTGCGGTGGCCTGGTTCGAACCGAATTCTGCGCTGGTGGATCGGGTATGTTTCCCCTGCTCTCCAGGCAATCAACTCTCTCGTCCACATTCTGGATAGCCAAACATTTTGCAATGCGGGCGGACTCTTGAGCGATTGCCGGAACTGCAAAGAACCACCCGAAAAGCAGGGCTGTTACGCCGATAAAGAACTTTCGCGCAAGCACAACCTTCCCCGTTCCAAAAAACAGCAGTCAAATAGTCACGCCGGCAATTGGCGACTGTAGCGGCCTCAAGAGCGCATAGATCGAGAGTATCGCCTTACAACTTGAAAGCGCAAGATCGTAAATACGACTGTACGATTTATCGGTAGCCACGCTTCCGTTTCTCCGTCCATTTGGCAATCAACGCGATATCGGCCGCTCCCCGGGTGCGATGCATCTCGAACCGCACGGTCCCAGGTCGACCAACGCGTCCCCATTCCCGGATGAACGACCACTCGCCGAACAGAGTGGGTTGAACATCCAGCTTGTAAAACCGTGCCATGTTGCGGCGATGGATGATGCGATTCATGATAATTGCGGTCATGCGCTGGTTTCCTCCTCGTCTTGTTGTTGTAATTGCAGGGCGCGCGAGACTGTTGAAGCATTGCAGCCAAGCAATTTGCCAATCTCACGCATCCCGCGTCCTTCCCGCTGGAGATCCCGCGCATGCGCGATCTGCTCCTCGTTGAGTTTAACTTTGGCCCGAACTTGCGGCCTTGCGCCCTGGCGCGTTCCGCCCCTCGTGCGTCCTCGCCAGAATAAAAGCGCGCTCCAGCTGCGCAAAAGCTGAAAGCATGGTCAGCATCGGTGGTAGAGACGCGGGCGTATCCGTATTTCAAGACTGCCAATTTGCAACAGACTAATGCAACGGTCAAAGCCGTTGCACTGCCAATTTGCAACAGACTAATGCAACGGTCAAAGCCGTTGCGCAGACTGATGATGACCAGTGTTGCATTTATTTTGATTTATGCAACGCTCGGCCGGACGCTAGCCGCCAAGGCGGCGTGCTTCGGCGGCCTTCACCTTAGCAATCATATCTAGTTCGATTTCAGCACGGCGCTTTCCAAAGTGCGCCTCGCGGTGATCGTCGGGGCATATGGCGATGACGTTGCTCATGCGGTCGGCGCCGTCGTTCGCCAAGGCAATGATGTGATGACACTCAAGGTATCGCGTGCCGTCCTCACAGAGAAAGCCTTCCTCCCCACAATACTCGCATCTGCCGCCCGCACGCGCCTTGACGGCTGCCCTTACCTTTTGATCTCGCGCATACTGCTTGGCTAACACGATCTTGTAACCCGGACTGTCCGCGCCCAGATCATCAAGATCGTTGATCGCGTCATCGGCGAGCGCAACGCCCGCCATGCCTGCAAGTCGACGGCGTCGCTCGGCAGACGGCATAAGGGTCGCAAGATACTTCCACGCCGTTCGATTGCTGTGACCCTTCAATTCCTCCAGGGCGAGCGCAATCGCCTTGAAATCCGCATCGGTGAACGTGTGCCCCTTTGACCGCCTGATAATCCCGTCACGAATGCCCGGTTCGACGTAGTTGGCTGTCCAAGCCTTGGGATTGATCTTGTTTTCCGCGGTCAGCACGACAACCAGGGCCAGCAGCGGCACGTCAGCGAGCGCTGCGGCCGAATCCAGCAAATCGCATACCTGCGCAACCGTGCGGGCGTTGTCCCTCGGTCGGCCCAGTAATTCGGCGGCGTCCTGGTATCTGAGGTACTGGTTTGACCTGGCCGCCTTGACGATAATCGGCAACAGCTTGCGCGCTTCGTCGTGCTGGATGGTCATTGCGGCCTCGGTGACGGAAGTTGCGACTCGATTATTTTCGGCCAGTTTGGCATGCGCGGGCAACGCGTCTCGCGGCACACATACGGAACGGCCAGCTCTTCCGCGATCAGCGTATCCCCTATGTTCTTGCCGTTGAGAGTTAGGATACCGCACTTCCGGCCGCCATTGCATTGCCTGGTGCCGATGGTCTCCTCCGGGCAGGAGCACCTGACCTCTGTCAGATCAAGCGGGCCGCTGTGCAGCAGCTCGACAAACCGTTCTTTGGCAATCGTCGCCAAAGCCTTCTCATCCGCCGACACCTTGCGCCGGGGAGTTTTGATTTCCGGGGTGTCGTAACCAATCATCCGATAACGGTGCAGCCCGACATCGATGGTGTCGCCATCGACCACCGCAATCGCATTAACGCTGATCGGTTCGGCCTGAACCCCGGAAATTGAAAGGATAGAGAGAACGGCCACAAAGGCCGCTTCAAGCCGTTTCATCCGTTCCGCCCCTGCGTTGGTCAGCGATTTTTCGTCAAAGGCTTGTAGAACCGCCCTGGTATTTGGGCCATCCGGACCATGATTCAGTTGCGGATTCAAGCGCCAAATCCAGCATGAAGCCCGCGCTCATGAAGTGAAGGTGATTGCCTCCACCGCGCATAACCATCCCAGCCATGCCAGCGAAGTGGTTGCCTGGGGCGCCCCCAATGTAGAAGACCGGGCCACCACTCATGCCGTCGGCGTCAATCGCCTTTTCTATTGTTACACGCTGCAGATGCGGCGACGACGTCCCGCCGTCGTAAACCGCCTGAACCGAAATACACTTTGCTCTGATGCGGTCCTCGTCGAACAGCTGACGCTGCGAGGGGTAACCAAAAGCCATAAACGGCTTTTGGGCCGTACCGGTTGGCCAAACCCGCGCGTCACCGATTGGAAAAAACTCGTTGGTCAGGTTCGCCACGTCATAGCCGGCCACGTCGAACTCAAATGCGGCGACGTCTATGGCGTCACCGTCCCTGTTCTCGTCGGTCACCATGAGCGCGCGGGTAGTTGCCGCGCTCATTATCTTTGAGTCGAAAGACAGCGGAATCGCTATCCTGTCGGGCGTGTAATCCCGAACCTGATGAACGCAGCAGAAAACAAAGTGCCGGTTAGCGAACCTGACGGCCGTGCCACTTCCGAGCAGGCAATAGGGAAATTGCTCGTCGCCGGTCAGCGCGAAAATCTGCTTGCAGTATTTTTGAAGAACCTGCTCGACGTCCCAAGCGCTATGCCAGAGCGCCCCGACCTGAACCGGCCACGCGCCGCCGGGTCCGGCCTGTTGGGGGATGATCAGCGACACTGAACCCGCTCAACCTGCCAGCTGTTGAAATCCGCCGCGATCCGTACGCGCCAGATATCGGCAACGCCAGCCTCCCGATCCAGCTGCATGACGTTGTAAGAATACTCGCCGTTCTCCACACCATGGAGGCCCACCACCCACACCGCAGCGAAATCGAGGGGCGTTGGCAGCGACTTCGCGACCCTGTTAGGAAACCACGGGCCCCCCTCGGCATTCACGAACACTACAAGGGTTTTTCCACCGGCATAGGCAGCTTCGCCCTTTGCCTGCTTCAACGCGATCTGACCGAGTATCAGCGCCTGAATATCCCCAGCTGCGCCGCCCTTCAAATCCGGCACAAGCACATGCTCGGTCGGAAAAGTTTCCTCAGTAGCGCTATCCTCGATGACGCCGTCGCCGCCGATCGGATCATCCAAGCCGGCAAGCCTGAACCGCTCGGGCTCGCTTTCGAAATTGCCGACGGCGCAGATCAGCAAGTTCGCGAGCACCTCGCGTGGGAGCATACGCGCGAAATTGCCGAACGGCTTGCCCGTCTGGAGAGGCTTGCCAGTCCGGACGTGCGGCTCGATTTCCTTGAAGGCGTGGGCGAGGCTTTTAAAGCGCCGGCCTGGATATTTCATGCTTGTGCCTGACAGCGACGCTGACCGGCGCGACCATACCACATCAACAAACGATAATACGCTTTGCGCACCCGGGAACCATAGCGCTAGCCTGTGCGCAAGTCGCGGGCCCCGCTTATTGCGGCGGCAGCTCTGTGATAACTTTCTAAAAGTCGAATGTACGATGAGGCTACAGCTCATGGCGTCTTTTCAGATTGAAATCTATCCGCAGGTCTTGCTTGCCAATGTCTTAGCAAGCGTAGATATCGCCGTAGAATCTGCCCGACAATTGGAGAAGGTAGGACATTCGATAACGTCCATCAACCGTAACGGCGAACTCTACGCTAACGGTACGACGCTGCGCGACCTGCTGGGCGCAAAGGAAGTCTCGACCTTCAGGAATTTCGCGGTGACAAGCTGCTAGCCGAGGGCAAGCAGCACTAGGCTTCGGGGTCCGACGGCTTCCATTCTTCCTTCAGCATTCCGGCAAGCTCAATCGATTCCGACACGGTGAGGCTGGACAATTCATCGGCCAGTTTCCGAACATCGACCACTCTTCGGCTGCCAGGGTATTCGTCCTCGGAGATGCGGGACAGAACGGCAGTCCTCTCTGTGAAATACCCTAGTTCAGTCCGCACTTTTTGAGCCTTCTCGATCTGCTCAGCGGTCCACTCGCCCGTGTCTATGAACACGAAATCTTCGGACGAGCCTTTTACGCCGCTGGCGTCCATTGCTATTCCCACAATGAACCGTTTCTGCGGATCGGCCGCCTTTGCAGCTGCACAACGAAGCTGCAGAATCTGTGCGCGATCCTTGCGGTAGGCTTCATGATCTTTGCCTTGATCACCGCGCCCGACGTAAAGCACGTAGCTGACGTCCGCCTGCTGTGACGGCAGCATTGCACCGATCTCGTTCTTTCTGGCAATCTCTCGCCGCTCCACGATCGCCTTCGAGAGAATCCTGCGATGAAAGCGGGTTTCACCCGCCAGGATGCGCGCTGCCCTTTCGTAATCGGACATGCTCACTTCGTTGCCTAGTTCCAGTGTTTCTTTGAGATAATAATCTGTGATGTATTCAGTGAGTCCATCCCAGAATTGGCTGATCTTGTTGGCTTCCCGGCCGGCCAAAAACTCCTTAGAGGCCTCGATCTTGGCCCACAGACCGGGCTCGATGAAATAGTCATGATCGTGCGCGGGGAAAGTCCGGCCATGCCAGAGGTAGTAGGCCACGATATCTGTTTCTGATGCGGCGTACTTGAAATGTGCCGTCACAAACAGCGCAACCTTGCTATTCAGGTAGTGGATGAAGTCGTTGATGGTCGAGAGTTCGCTGAGAACCAGTGGCAGGCTTACATCATCGAACCCATGCACCCAGCCGGATGCCTTTTCGATCGTCCCCACTGTAAACCGTTCTTCATCGTTCAAGACCATTGGCTTGATCTTTAGGCCTCGGATGCCCGTTTCAACCTCGGCACGATCCAACGCTCCCAACGCAACGCAAACGCGATGCACTCGCATATCGTCAGCGGCCGGTAGTGCGATTGGCAGCCGTTCAAGGCATTTAGCGTCCAGAAATATTTTCTCGGGAGAGCTGAGGATCGACCTTTCAGCCTTGGCGATTTGCTTTGCAGAATCCGCGATCGACAACCTGAACCAGCGCGACCAGTCAAGGTCAGCGTCGCCAGAATCGGGATAGCTGCAGGCCTTGGCCGAGAATATGATGACGTCGTTGCCGAACACGACCAGAAGATCGGTCAGCTCTTTGCCCGGCTTTCTGAACAGGTTGGGGTATGTCCACAGCTTCAGGAACGATCTTTCGCACAGCTCTGCAAGCATCTGCTCGGAACCATTCAAACCCTCGGATTTCCTGAAGCGCACCTGGCTTTCCCCCCTCGCACAACCTAACTTCAGATTGCGCCTGGAAAAACAGCAATCGAAGGCCTATTGCGTATTTTGCGCAGATTCCGGCTTAGAGCCGATGGCAGCCCCTCGCCTCGCCAGCACGGCCGGGTCAAGGCCGCGCAGCGCCCGGAGGGCCTGGCCTTGATGCGGTTGGGACGGTGTGGCTCTTGCTTCAGAGCGGAGCAACGCGAAGCCGAGACATGCACCCGGACCTGCATCAGTGATAGCGATGCCGAAGGCAGATGCCGGGTCGAGTGCAACCCCGAGACCGGTTAAGAAGGCACCCGGCGCACGCATCAGTGATAGCGGTGCCGCAGGCAGATGCTTGACCGAGTGCCTCCGGCGAGGCGTTCACCATCAAGCGTGAGGGATTGTGACCCGCATGGGCGGAGACAGGGCAGTTCTCGGCTTCGAGATCCGCACGGCTCCGGGCAAAGCCTAAAGCCCGGCCGCGGGCCACGCCCAACTAAACACGCAACAGAATGAGCGCGATTGAGAGATGACTGCGAAGGGTGCAAGGTATCGCCTGCCGCAGGGAGGTGCGGAGGCCGGCGCAAGGACTCCGCTGGCGCGCTGGAAGGCGATCGTTGAGAACATCCCCGCCAAGCGCGGGGATGTTCGTTTTGGGCGTTAGCCTTTGCGCCACTTGAATTTGGTCATGTGCCCGTAGGCGAATGCCTTCTGAGATTCGAGATTTGCGTAAGTCGCATTTCCCCGCGTCGGATGCAGATTGGAAACAACCGCTCGCCGCAAGTCTCGGTAGTCCTTACCGTCTCGCAGTCTAAGTAGAACCGTAGTCCTGGTCGGGGCATATTTGATGCGTCCGACCCGTTTGAGGCTCGCTATAATCTGTGGGTAGCTAATCGGGTTGTCGTAAGTCACGAGTATGCCGTCGCCGCTCATTGGCAGCTCCTTTGCTATTTGGTTGTGAGGGAAATTTTGAAAAAGGTTGCTTTGAAAAGTGCTTAAATATAGTGCTTTGTAGCATTTTTCGTTGACGAAAGCAACAGTCGAGCGAAAGCCGTGCGTGCTGTGGTCGCCGCCAGCGGCTGGTATCACAGCCGAAGTCCGTAACGCCTTGTTCAGTGAGTTGCCGGACATTGGCACGCCATCGTCATTGGGACGTCGAGTAGATCGCGGATCAGCGTCGCGCGATCAGCGCTTTCGGCGTCGGTCTCGCGCCGAGCGGCAATCGAGTCGTCCCCCAAGGTCGTCCAGCACGAGGTAAGTCTCTCGCTCGGCATCGTGGAGGACAACGGATGCGTTACGCATGACGAGAGCCTCCTCTTAACCTCACGGTCGACCCTCCGGGATTTCGGGTCAGAGCCGGGTTCGATGCCGGTCGAGGGCAATTGTGGAGTCCGGAACGGCATAAGCGTGCCCGCTGCGGGAAGCCTGCTGTTTTATTTTTGTCGGCGAATACCGCGCGTCATCCTGTTGGTATTTGTGTTGGTATCGGCAGTAATACAAGAAGAAGTTTACTTTGAATTCAAATGGTTATGGTATTAGAAAGTTGCCGGCCAGGGCAATCGAACCCCTGTTTCAGCCTTGAGAGGGTTAAGCCGATCCGCTCTATAATCATCCTGAAAATAGTTCGCTGATCGAAAACCTATAGATGTCAGTCTCGGCTCGTCTGCCGAGCATGCGTAACTACAGCAGTTTTTCGTACTACAAACGGTGCTCTTCCAATTACTGAGAACGAGCCGACGCGCGAAGCTTTTTGATTGCATCGATCGGATCAAACCCGATGGCCTCTGCAAGATCCAGAAATTCAATAACGTCAATGCGCCGCTGGCCACTTTCCACTGTGGCCACAAAAGATTGATAGCGCCGCAAACGCTTTGCGAGCTGGGCTTGCGTCAAACCGGATTTCTTCCGCTGCTCAATAAGGAGAGCGATCAGGGCCTTTTGCCGAGGAGATCGGAGCGTTCGTGGCATTTTCTGCCCCAGAGACAAGGGGGCAGACAAATAATCGGATTTACAGATTATCTAAAAATCAGATATTCTATGATTTGGCAGTCGTCCTTGGCACCGTCCCCAAAAGGATCGTCTCAGGAGAGGTTTCTAGGCGGGATGACACGCGGTTTTTGCATCAAGAATTGATGTTTTTCAACGCGTCCCCGCTGCCTGCGTTAAACCTTCGTTTGTTTTGAAGTGGCATCTAGTGGCTCGAACATTCTATCGGGAGAGAAAGCCATTGAGCGACCAAGCCGATCTTGAAAAGAAAGCCATCGAGGCACTGCGGCATTATCGCAAAGCCCTCGCCACGGTTGAGAGCCTGGAACAAGCGGAAGCTTCATCGCGCCGAGCGATGACGGGGATGCTGCCCGATCTTGAACGCGCAATCCTCGAAGACTGCGCATCATCAGTCAAAGACAATCTGTTTCAAACTGGCTTGGCGGCGGTCTCGCGATCGAACGAAGCGTGGGACGCCTTGAGCAAGGCCACGACGAGATTGGAGGCGGCCCGCCAGGCTCTGGTCGCCCTGGAGCAGCAACTGGGATATATTCCAGGCGTATCGAAGGTTGCGGCATAATACAGGGCCATCTGGCTAACCGGATTTCCGGCCCAGATCCACGCCTGGCTACTTGCTGCGTTCGTCGCGTCGCGTATCATCGCGCCGGTCGACATTGACGCTCTGCTCCGCGCTGCGACGCCGGCTATCGGCAAGCTCCGAAAGCTCCTTCTTCAACACATGCCGGCGGGTTTCGACCGCCGGCATTTCCTTCACGAATTGACGGATCTGTCGCGCGAGCGTGTCATCGCGCGCCGTCCCAGAGCGCTGCAGCTCAGCCGCGTAGTCGAGATATCGCTGCCGGATCGCGTCCTGACGTGACCGGATCCGGGCGTCCCAAGGTCGTTCGGTCGTCTTGCCACCCCTCACCTCGCGGAGAACCTCCTCCCGCGCCAGCCGATCGACCTCGGGCGCAATCTTTCGCTTGCGCAAGGCCAGCACCGCCCCGCGGTCGGCTTTTCGAATTCGTCCCCGGGTTCGTCGCGGTGTTGCCTCCGCCGCGATCCCGCGAAGCCGAAGCTCTCCGGCAAACCGTTCGCGCCAGGCCTGAAGGTCTGCCTTACGTGGGTTGAGACGCCGGCCGTCATGGCCCAAAGACTGAACGGACAGATGGACGTGGGGGTGTTTGTCGTCAAGGTGCTGGACGAAGACGTAGTCGTGATTGTTCCCGAAGGTTTCAATCGCAAACGCCCGCGCCGAATCCTTGACCGCAACCGCGTCAGTTCCCGCCGGCATCGACAGAATGATGTTGATCGAAAGCGACCCATCGCGGCGGAGCTTGTCGTCGAGAACAGCATCATCCTCCCAGCGTTGCTGCAGATCCTTCAATCCGGACCGGCCCGTCAGCGCCGCGCCCTGCTCTGTTTCGGCGTCAAGTTCGCCGTTCCGGGTAATGTAGGCGAGGTGCGATTTGAGATGCGCCACGCCCTTGGTGCGGCCGGTAATCTTGACCATCACCTCCGGCACTCGACTCACGATGCGTTCGAGCTTTGCACGCATCGCCGGCGTGAGACGTCGGGAAATAGCCGGATCGGGAGTGTCCCATTCCGCGCGCCGTGGACGCCGATTGGGCGTTTCCCAGACATAAGAGATCGCCGGGAGTTCGGAGGCCAGGTCGGTCGGCCGCGGCGAGCGGCGCCGACTCATCGCCGTCCATCCCAATAATCCGCGTTGCCATTCAACGCATTCCGTAACTGTGCCAGTTCCTTTTCAATGACCAATTTGGCCTCTTGAATTGCGGACAGATCGGGCTCAACCGCCCTGCGCTGCAGCACGCTGGTGTTTGCGGCGCGCGCGATCTGGTTGATGTTGCCACCGATGCGGTTGAGCTCGCGAACGATGGCGCGAAGCGCGGCATGCTCCTCCGGGGAATGTTGAACTGGCGACCCCAATCGGGAGCGCACCAGCGCGACGATCCAGCCAGTTCGAGTCATGCCACGCTGATGTGAAACTTCTGCGAGCTGCCGCATCTCGCACTCGCGAAATCGCACGGTCACCTTCTCCGGCCGTCCGACCGGCAGCGTCAAGATGCGCCGCGCTGGTGCACCTAGTGCGTCAGCAATAAGACGCCGCAGCAGCGCGGATTTGCCGCCCTGGGTCGCTGCGAGAACTGAGAACTCCGCCGCGACTTCGTCGGAGACGCGAAGCGAGATCAGAGCCATGCACTCCAATCCCAATCGCGATGTAATACATCGCTGGCGCGAAGCCTATCCTGCACTAGAAAGCAAAAAAGCGTACTCCTCGTTGTTGGTTCAAACCAATACTCTTTGTGTTCAGGGCTCGCCACGGCCAAGCGCTCGGCGGGCTCTGCCCTCTCGGCCGAATTCCGCCCGCGGTCCCTCTTTGACCAGGTAGCCATCGCGAATTCCGATCGGCCGGCAGCAAAGGAAACGAAGGCACTAACTGACGTCGGCGATGTGGACCGCGACTTTCCAGCAGCCTGCGGCCTCACTACAGCGCTATTGGGAGCGCGTTCGGCCTTCGGCTGCTGCGCTAACGCGCCATCCTTCGGATGGGAAAGTCGCTCCACCGGTACCCGCCGCAAGACTTCGTTGCTCCAACAGCAATAGAAGAAGAACCTCATGGCAAAAGGATCTCCTCGATCGTGAGAGCCGAGACGGCTACTTCTTCCGTCTCCTCCGCACCATCGACTAACACCACGGCATGACGGCTGCCCTGTAAGGGGATGCGATCCAAAACGAGCTGGCCGGTCCGATGCTCATGCCGCACTTTGATGGTCAGGGATGCTGCCGACCGCGATTGTGGAGCGACACGTAGCCTCGCCGGAGAGCCACCGGTTTCTGCGTCTGCTTCTCTGTCCTTGCTCGACGTCCGCCACAGCGAGGCTCTCGGCGCCAAGTCGCGTCGTTCCGGTGAAGAAGATTCAGCGGCCGACTGGCTCTGAGCTTTGAAGTCATCAGACTCGGCGCGCAAGTCCCGGCCCAATTGGCGGGCCTGCGCATCGGTAAAGCTGTCCTGCGTCGCGCAAAAGCGCTCGACCGCTTCTGGATGGGAGCGCCAAGCCTGGTAGAGCTCATAGAGCGCGCGGATCGACGAGCTCTCAAGCCTCGCCCGAAGAAATTCTGGCATGCTCTGAACCGAGGCGAACCGCGACACCCAGTCTCTTGGCTTGCCGAGTTTTCGCGAAATTTCGGCCTGCGTGTCGCCGGCGTCCAGACGACCCGCGACGAACGCGGCGATCTCGGGCGCGCGCAAATCGTCGCGTTGGATGTTCTCGATCATCTGCGCGTATCGATCCGGCTCACCGCCCTTCTGCAAAAATGCCGGGATTTCCCGTAACCCGGCACGCTGCGCAGCGCGATAACGGCGCGCACCCATGACGATAACGTATCGGCCCTCCTGGTTGGACCGGCGAACCAGGACGGGTTGCAGCACGCCATGTTCGCGGATCGTCGCCGAAAGTTCATCGAGTTCCTGCTCGCTGAAGACACGGCGCGGCTGATCTGGGTCTTCGTCAATGCGTTCGACCGCGATACGAAGCGGGGACCCGGCGCCGCCGCTTCCTTTTTCAGCGACGTCGGCAAGATCTTTGAAACTAAGATCAAGCGTCATCAGTCATCTCCTCCTCGAGCCGTTCCGCGATCTTGGCGAGAACAGCGCGGATTTCCCGGCCGGCTTCCTGAGCCGAGCGGCGCTTGAGACTCCACACCGGAACTCGTTCCGCTACAGCTTCAGCATAGCCGTCGCGAGCCACAATCTGGCCCGGGAAGACATACTTGCCGGCTTCGCGCAACAACTGCTCCAGATGGCTTCGTTGGCGCGGCGATTTGGTGTTGAAGTTTGATGGCAACAAGCCGAGGAAGGTCATGCCCTCGCGACCGTAACGCTGTTGCACCCCGATCACGGTCTGCAGCAGGCCTTTGACGCCCTTCACCGAATAGTCCTCAAGGTAGATGGGCGCCAACACGTGCGAGGCCGCAACCAGACATGCCACGCTGCGAAGTCCAAGCGACGGCGGTGTGTCGATGACGCAAATGTCGAACAGTTCAGCAGCAGCAACAAGATTCTGCTGAAGAGTCATCACCGCAGCAGCACTGCCGCGATCAACGTCGGTCAACGAGCTGTCTGCTGGCGCCAACGTGATGCCACTGTCCCCGCTGGCGACGATCCGCGCCGCCGGCCGGAATAGACCGGCCGCCGAAGTCTCTCCCACGTGACGTTTGAGCGTGTCGGTCGCATTGCCTTGCGCGTCGGCATCGATCATCAAAACGCGACGGCCGGCTTCCGCCATGAACCAGGCCAGATGAACGGCGAGGGTCGTCTTGCCGACACCGCCTTTCTGGTTGTTGATGACGAGGGTATTCATAGGTCAGCCCCTGACAATGGGATATGGGCCTGCTTCATCAATGGTCATCCGGGCGGCGACCGCGATTTTGCGATCATGCAACGTACCGTTAAGCGTGTTCGCTGGACCTGCGACACGCGGTGTTGGTTTGAACCAACACCGCGCAGCGCCGCCGTGATCAACCGGACCATGTCAAAGACCGCGGGCAAAATCCCCTGCCAGAAGAGTCAGGGTCGGCCGATGGCAAACACGGACGACGATCTGACAGCAAATTCGCGTCGGGGGAGAAAGAAAAGCGAAGCTGTTATCTGAGACTGTTGGTTCAAACCAACATGTTCAGCAGATGGGTTCGCGACGCTACACGCCCGGAATCGGATGGTCCGCACGAATCGCGTATGACTCGATCCGACTCGCCATCGAGTGGCGTTCTATGCGTATCCGTATCCGACAGATCGCAAAGGATATCCACGCCAACGGCAGCCGGTGATTCGACGTTCTCCAGCTTGCTCCCGAGATAACGACCCCGGCCTATGGGTCAGCCCCACACAACATCGAGACCGCACTCTCTCTATCTAGATCATACGAACACCTTCGCCGGAAGCGGAGTGCGGGCGCCTTCTTCGTGCCAGGGATGAAAGCCAGAAGGGCGGGCGCCGTTGTAGTATGGAGAAGAAGAAGTTGTTCGAAGGAATGGGCCCTGCAAGATCAATCCCGAACTTGGCTTGGCACCGGTGAATAACAATTTATTTGGTTACGCACCTTTTGGACTTCGGGCCGCACGCTTCGCGATCTCTCGTTCGACAAGAGACAGGGCCCTCTGCAGCCGATCGCGCAGCACGACGTATTCGGGTAAAACGCCGTCCGCGCCGTGATCCGGCTCATTTTGGTCGGCCTCCAGGGTTTCCGCGATCAGGTCATCGAGACCTGCCTTTTCAAGCAGACCAAGCTTCATCATCTCACCAAACATCTCGTCGTCATTATCTTTCGGCCACGGCTGCACCATTCCGTTGGAATCTAGGTGTGGTTTGAACGTTATACTCAGCAAGACTGCCCGTTCGACGATGCTGCATTCAAGCGGCACAACACCCCAGCGCGTACCGTCCGAACCTTTAAAGCCTGCGACGAAACGATCCGGATAGAGATTGTCGGAAGCTTCTGGCTCGAAGAACGGCACAAAATCTAGCGCGCCAGATCGATCATTGGCCATGATTGCCTCCTCCGCGCATCGGATGCCGCGTTATTGGACGAGGCCATCGTCCAATCCGTTTGTGGACAGCTACAGAAGCCATCACAATAGCGAACGATCGTGACGACATTTTAGCTCCGCTGTCCGGTCACCCAAATCAGATCAGCCACAGCTTTTTAGGGGCCGTCATTATGACGCGATCGCATTTTTTGGCTCTGCTTGCGCATCAAAGCGACGATCATCGACCGATTGAAAACTCGCCGGAGGATGCCTTTGTCAAGCCATGCGGCTGCTTTTCAAGGTGTCGGGCGCGCGTACCAGTCGGCCTCACCAATGATGAAATACCGTGTCATCCGGGTGCCATCCCAATGGTACTGAAGCGTTCGCGCCTGAACGACAGGAAGGCGGATAAGATTCGGCCAGAACAACCCGACTGCCTGCCCGGTCGGCCAGCGCACACTTGGATAGACAATTCCTTCGCTGCCGGAATCCTTCAATGAAAATGCAAGCCGCTGGGCTGGCTTCCAGTCATCGGACTGCAAACAATCATCGAATCCGCCGTTTCGCAAATCATGCAATGATCCGGCGATATGCGCTCTGAGTTCGCGATACTGCGCGTCGGCCGGCGGTTCATTCGTGCGTGCCATGAACCGCTCGAAATGATGTGCGGTTTCAGCCAAAGCGACCTCGAACCGATCACCACAATACCAGACCCCATAACTGCCGTCGGAAAAGCGTCCCGGACGGTCGCGGGAAACATGGGTGAACGCCGCCATCGCCAGGCTAGAGGTGGGACCGGAGACGCGCCGTTCGACGGGAACTAGGCTGAGATCGCCGATTTGATCGCGCACCCGCGGGTTTGTCTTCGCCTCGGCGCTCGCAATCAGATCCCAATCGGCGGGATCAGCGATGTCTTCGAATAGCCACACAGGAGGATAGATCGTGCGGATGATACGATGGCTGACAGACCAATCGACATCGGCAAGCGGCGGAATGGACGTCACCAGCCACCGCGCTCGGCGTCAAGATAGTTGCGGACCGCCGTCAGATCGCTTGGCGCTCCCGCCAACATCCGATCAAGCGCCGACTTGCCGCCGAAAGCCGTATTAGGTCTCGAAACCCAAGCGTAGCCGCGCTCCGGTTCTGTAAAAAGATGGCGCAAGGCTTTATGGATACCCATCAGGTCCCCGAGGCGCCACACGGTGTCAGGTGGCACCGCACCGATCTCGCCCCGTTTCCATCGATAGAAGGTCGATGGACTTGGTTGCCCAAGAAGCACCCGCGCCTGACTATCGTTTACTTTCCAAAGCCGGAGGAGATTTACCACCGCCCGGAGCATTGCCGCGGCTTCCGCCTGGGTCACTTCGCTTGTCGCGGGATCAGCTGTCTGCGCAATCAACATTTGGCTCATAATCCCACTCCTATGCCAATTGACACAAATATACCACCTTGTGTCATTAGACACAAGCCCGACCCGACAAAGTTCCACCCGGATTTCCCTAATCCAGCTGCATCTATCCTGCGTCGGTAATCGATCGTGACACCTTCCATAGTCCAAGTTCACCGACGTGTTCTCCGGTGCTTGGACGCCCGCCAGCTAGACTAGGCCCTCCTCCTACTGCGGCGATCAGCTCTGGTCGCCCGTGGCGAGGCCCACAAAGCGCGCGGACCCGGACTCCGCGCATCAGGCCCGCTTCTTTTCGCGCAGGCGCGAATTGATCTGCGCCATCAGGATCGGACCAAGGGAAAATTCGCCGGCCTGCGCCTTTCGCGTCAACCCGCGCAGGTAACCGCCGGCCGAATTGATCGCTGTACCGCGCTGCAGGATGCACGCGACGACGATCGCCGCCTGCACCTCGCCCATGACGGTTTGCGCCTCCTCCCAGGCGCTGGGGCTGATTCCCAACATCGATCGAACGACCGCGGCGGTCGCCATGAAATCCCGCCAATTCGAAATGCCGCCCTTGGCGTAATCGACAAGGCTGGGGCACCCGTCCAGCACCATTCCCAACGGATACGATCCCTCCGCAACCGGCGACGGTTGAGAGCTTGGCTCAGCCCTCGCCGCCCGGCCTTCTTGGAAGACCGGTTCAAGATCAATTAAGGGGTTTGGGTTTGAATTCTGTATGTGGCGCTCAGACTGGGACTCATTGGCGCTCGGATTCTTGGATTTGATGTGTGCTTCCAGAAGATTGAGCACGTCGTCGGAGAGTTGAGACAACTCGTCAGCGATCGGCTCGAGCTGCTGACGCGTGGCGGTCCTCGGAACCTGGGCTAGCATCGTCCTGAAGGTGGCGTGGACCTCTTGCCAATCGGACGGCCCCTGCCCTCCCCTACGCGTCGGAACACCTTCCTCGATGCCGGTGGCAATCATCTTGGCGATGTCGCGCCGGCAAAGCGTGATGCGCTCGCGCACAAGCCTGAGCGCGCGCGACTCTGCTTCGATGTCGGCCGCCAGGTGCTCGAACTCTTCTGACCGCACGACGAGCGGTGACAGATCGAAGCCGAAGGCAAGCTCAATCTCGCCGGCGTTGTCCTTCCGCGCGTAGCGCTTGCCGTTTGGGCTATCACGCCGAATGATCAACCCAGCGTCGACCAGGACGGCGAGGTGGCGGCGTAATGTCGAAGCGGGCATGCCGTGCGCGCGCAACGTGAGCTTGTCGTTGGACGGAAAGACGATCAGGTCGTCCTCCCCTGTCAGTGCCGTCTCCGGATGGAAGGTCAGTAGCGCGTTCAACACCGAAAGCGAGCGCTCGGACACCCCGAGGCGCGGCCGCGCCGTACAGATGGCGTGGAAGATATGCCATTTGTGCACGACCTTTTCAGGGGGCCGCGCTGTAGCCCCCATTTGGCTTGCCACATGGGCAAGCGTCAGCGATCGCCGCCCAAAGGGCGTCGTTGGAGCGTGTGACTGCATGTCTTTGCCTCTTCAGGGCAAAGGAAATCGGCTCGCCAAAACGACGCCGTCTCTCACGAGACACTTGACTGCGATTCGCGGAAGTGATTCTCTGTCAGTCGCCAAACAGACGAGAGAGGGCTTCCGGACGGAAACGTTTGGGGGCCTTTTCTTTTGCCGCTATGGATCCTTTCTCAATTGCGGGAACGCGGTTTACGCATCGGCGCGGCGTCGAAACGCGGCGTAGATCTCCGGTAGCTGTTCTACGAGGTATGCGCCGAAAGCCGGCGCCGATTTCTCCTCAATCGTGAACTGAAGGCGGTCCCTTCCCTGCACGACCTGTGCAAGTGGGGTGCCGGTATCTGCCTTGACAACCTGCCTAGTCGCCTTTGCCTGACGAGGCGACAGCGCCTTAAGAACGCGAGCTAACCTTGTGTCACTTTCGAGGGTGTCGAACCCAGTCACGGCAATCGCCTGGCGCCACCTGTCACCGGTCTTGGTCAGAAGTTCTGCCAATTGCTCCCAACGGGGACGGCCGACCTTCGGCGCAGGCCCGATCGCTACTATGAGCTCTTCGGGAACGCTGCGTGCGACCGTGATCATAGTCGAAAGATTGCCCTTATGGACCGCGAGGGCAGCCGTTAAAGCTGAGCGAGCGAACCCGTGGTCCTCCAACCGTGCCGCGAACAACGCACGCTCGATGAAAGACAGGTCCCGCCGTTCGAGGTTCTCCCGCCCCTGCGCGACGACGAGTTGTTCGTCAGTCAGATGTTTGACGATGGCCTTGACCGGTCTGCCGAGGCGCTGCAGCGCCTCTAGCCGCCGATGCCCATAGGCAACCTGGTAGCGCCCCTCCGTTTGAGAGCTCGGCCTCACTAGGATGGGTACTTGTTGTCCGTGTTCGGCAATGCTGGCCTGGAAAGCCTCGAACTCCGCGGCTTTCGCGTCGTCCAACCGGTCGCGGATGAATGACGGGTCGATCAGCGCGGGATCAAGTTCGACAACGTGGTCACCGCCTGCCAGTTGCTCGCGCAACGCTCGTGCTTCGTCGGCGTCCTGCGACAAGCTCTGCAGCGAAAGCCCCATAGCTTTGAGTGATCCCGACTTGACCGGCGTCCGAGTTTGCCGGTCTTCGGGGGATGGCTGCGTGGTGATCGGCGCCATCATGGCTTTGAGCGCGTCTCGTCGTTTGTTCACACCACCCTCCCCCATGCCTCTTTGACAAGAATCTCGATTTCAGCATGCGCACCGTCGAGTGACTCAAGTGCGCGGTCGTAGGTGCTACGAACAAAATTCTCGCGGCCAACTTCGTACAGCGTCTGCTTAGTCAGTCCTGCGTCCGAGATGGCAGTGGATTTCAGAATAGCGGTCGTCAGTACGCGCTCGCCGAATAGACTACGCATCAGCCCAACTATCTGGCCCTGGGGGCCGTCGGTCGGCTCGAAGCGAGTAATCACGTAACGAAAAAAGTCATAGTCGGCGTCGCCACCGGCCTGCTCGACGACATCGAGGAGGCTAGCGGTCATGTGCAAAAACTGCGACATCGACGCGACATCGAGCATTTGAGGATGGATCGTTACCAGTACGCTACGAGCAGCACACAGCGCCGAGAGCGTGAGGAATCCAAGGGAAGGCGGGCAGTCCAGAATCACCACGTCGTAGCGGTCCTCGACGGACGCGAGCGCGGTTGCGATCCGCGAAAAGAACATCCGCTCGGAGCCGCGGTTGCGCTCCGCCAAAACTTTCGGCGTATCGTGCTCAAACTCCTGCAGTTCGAGGTTCCCAGGAACGATATCGAGGCCGGCGAAATAGGTTTTTCGAATGATGTCAGAAAGCGGCCGACGAGCCTCGTCGTAGCGGATCGCCCCGTATAACGTTTCGTTGTCTTGAAGGTCGAATTCGGGTTGGAGGCCGAACAGCGCCGAGAGTGAGGCCTGCGGATCCAGATCAATCGCCAGCGTCCGATAGCCCTTCATGGCAAAGTATTGAGCGACATGAGCGGCGGTAGTTGTTTTGCCGGAGCCGCCTTTGAAATTGGTAACAGCGATAACCTGGAGATGCTCACCCTCTCGGCGATTCGGGGAGTAGCTCTGTTTGGTCTTAGCAAGCGTCCGACGAATCTCGTGGACCTGCTCCAACGAAAACAGGCGACGCCCACGCGCCGTCTTCTCGGCCTCGGGGGCGTCACCCGCAAGCGACAGATGGCGGATATATGCGTCGGTAACTCCAATGAGTTTCGCCGCTTCTCCGGAGCTGAATTTGCGCAGCTCTTTGAGCGACGACGGGGGGAACGCTCGCAGCCGCAACTCCTTGAGCTGGGCGCTGAGAAGGTCGGCATCGGCTTCGACAAGTCGCGTCAGTGACCGGACTTTTTTCCCGGTGCGGTGACTGGCGTCATTTTCTGCTAGAGCCGTCATATACGCTTGGTATCCGAATTATCCATGTTGAGCGTAAATTCGGCGACTTTTCCGAGTCGGTCAAGCAAATAAGGGTTAACGGAAATTAACCACTTGGCTAGCGGGATGAGTGTTCTCAGCTGAGAACTTTCCGGCCGCAGCTCGGTGTTCTCAGCTGAGAACACCTTATGCGGGTTCACGACGATGCCAACCCAAGAGGCGCCCCCATCCATCAGAGGATCAGGCGTGCGGCTCTCCCGAGCGACCGCTCCGCCTCGTTGTAGTAGCTTGCAGCCTGTTGCACCGAGCGGTGCTGGGATTGCTGCATCGCCTCCGGCAGGGAGACGCCGCGTTGCGCGGCCTCCGTCAGATACCCGGACCTCAAGCCATGCGCGGAAAACTCCCTCGCCTCCAGCCCGGCCACCGTACAGCGCCGCTTCACGATCAGGTTGATCGACTGCGGCGTCAGCGCCCTCTCCTCTACCGCCTCCCAGCGGTCGATCGCCCGGAAGATCGGCCCCTTGCTGATGTCAGCCCGCTCGAGCCATTCGCGCAGCGCCTCGACCGGTGGCCCGACCAACAGCACCCTCCCCGCCTCGTCCGCTTGTCCGGTCTTAGTGCGGCCCAGCTGAATCGCGAGGCACGGCAGTGCCGGCGATCGCGGATCTTGGGGATCGAGCGGGACCGGCGGTTCGTCGCTGAGCTGCTCGACCCGGAGCCGTGCCACCTCGCTGCGCCGGCGTCCGCCGGAGGCGAACGCGAGCAGCAGGATGGCCAGATCGCGGGTATCGGCCAGCCGGTCGGACCGGCAGGTAGCGAGCAGTCGGTCGAGGACATCGCGGGTGATCGCCCGCTTGCTCTTGCGCTGCCGCGGCCGGGTGCTGGCCCGGACCGCCAGCCGCAGCGCCGAGCGCAAACTGGGCGAGCGGAACGGACCCTCCTGCCCTTTCCAACGATGCAAGGTCCCCCAGCTTGCGAGGCGCCGCTTGACCGTCGACGGTGCATGCGGCCCGGTGCTGCGCAGCAACTCGCTTTCGCGTAGCGCGGCCGCGACGTCGGCCGGCATGCCGTGCTGCGGATCAGTCTCGCGCCTGGCCGGGTCCCAGAGGTGGTGCGCCACAAACTTCAGCGCCAGGCTTTCCGAGGCCGGCCAGGGCAACGCGGCGCCGGTCGCGGCCAGAGCCCAGGCTTCAAGGTAGGCAAGGTCCGACGCCAGCGCCCGCAGCGTATTCTCGCCCATGCCTTCCTGGGCGAGATGCTTGAGCGTCGCGACGTCATCGTCGGTCAGGAGCTCGGCGAGCCGGTCGCGCCGCTCCATCGGCAGGATCGCCGAGAGCGTGTCGAGTTGCAGCGCGCGCCGAGTTTCGGGATCGGAGACCAGCGCGCGGGAGGTGATGTCGTCCATGCTCGGCGCTCCGTCAGAAACCGTAAGTGCGATCCGCCCAGCGCAGCAGGACGCCGGCGTCCGGGTCGGGAAGCCGCACGCGCTGTGCCTTCAGGCCTTGCGCGATCGCTAGGCCGACATCGGGATCGACCCAGTGGCCGTGGGTCATCAGGAAGAACCAGCCGAAGGGCAAGCCGATCTCGCGGTCCACCGCCTCGATTCGTTCCATCAGCAGATGGACCGAGGCATCCGGCGTCATGAGCAGACGTTCTTTCGGCGACCGCAACGGCCGGGGAATGAAACCGACCTCGCGCTCGCCCTTGTGGGTGTAATCCCGGATATCGAGTGCCCACTGGGCAAAGACGCGCTGCGGCCTGGCGCTCGATTCCTCCCAGTCCTGAAAGAACCGCAGCTCTCTTGGCACAAAGCCGAAATAGTCGGGGACCGCCTCCAGGAACGGCGTCTCGCGCGTTCCGCCCGGCCCAACCTCGCGAATGACGCGCCGTTCCAGCTCGGGCCGTTTGGCCTCCCGCTTGCCGCGCTCGACGCGGTCGCAGCGGTCGAGAAAACTCCGGACGTGGACCACCGCCCCGCCGGCGCGGCCGAGGAGGCGATAGACCGGACCGGCAAGGCGATCCGAGTCGGGAAGCTGATCGGTGCGGGGCCAACCCGGATCGAGCAGTTCCTCTTCGCCCCAGGGTCGATAGTCCGGGTTGACGATCCGGCCGGCGCGCCATTCGATCTCGCGGCCGAGCGCGATCTGAACGTAGTCGGCAGCGCCCGGCCCGGTCGGCGCGGAAACGAACGCGCTCGTGCCGCGCCATTCGGTGATCTGGAGATCGGTCTCCTTCAGGCGCTTCCAAACCGCGGACGCATCGCCGTTTTCCTTGGCCAGTTCGGCCATCATCCACGGGCGCAATTCGCCAAGCCGCGTGCCGTCGGGACGGATCACCGATCGGGTGTCGCGCCAGTAATCGTCGTCGATCTGCGCGAAGCCAAATTCAAAGCCCGGGAAGGAAGCGGCGAGGGCAGGGAGCAGCGCCGCGTCGGCCGAGGCGGGGTGTAGCCCGGCCAAAACGGCTTCGAGCGACGCGGCATCGGGGAGGCGGGCAGGGGCGGTCATCCCGACGCTCCTTCATCGGTCCAGGGGTTGAACAACGGCACGCCCAGCAGCGCAAAGTCCTTGGTGTTGCGGGTCGCGAGCACGAGCTCACGGTCAAGCGCTGTGGCCGCGAAAAACCCATCCATCACGGAGAGCGCAAAGCCGCTCTGGCGGGCTTGCGCCATCAGATCGCCCCAGCGTTCGGCGATCGCCGCATCGATCGGCAGGATCCGGCCGGCGAAGCGCGCCGGCAGGTCGTCCGCGAGCCAGGCGCTCAGCGCCTCACGACGGCGGCCATCGTCCATCAGGGCGATGCCGCGCCGGAGCTCGGCGATCGACGCCACGCTGATGAAGGCCCGGTCCTCGTCGACCGTATCGAGCCAGGCGAGCACCTTGGGGTCCGGCGTCGGCCGGCGCACCTCCGAGAGAACATTGGTGTCGAGCAGGACGTTCATAGATCGAGGTCGCGCGGTTGGTCGCGGGCCCGATCGAGGTCGAGATCGGCGTCGCGCAGGGGCGAGGCCATCAGGAACTCGGCCAGCGTGCCCTTGCGGACGGTCTTGCGCGCCCATTCCTCGGCCGAGACGATGACGACGCTCGGCTTGCCGTGGCGGGTGATGATCTGCGGGCCGCTTTGGGCGCGCTCGATCACCTCGGAGAGGCGCGCCTTGGCGCCGGCGACGGTCCAATGATCCGATTCGAGGGTCTGGGTTTTTCGGGGGGCTGTCATGATCCGCTCCTATGACCATAATGACCATCGTGACTATAAGGAAGATCGCGCCGACTTTCAACGGCCACCGTGCGGGAAAGACACCCTTGCGCTAGTATCGGGGCGAACGGACGGAAGCGTCATGGGCGGTCACGCGAAACAAAACCAGCCGCGGCCGGCGCCGGCCGACGAAGCCAGTGCGACCAGGCTCGATCGTCGGGCCGTTCGGACCGTCGATCTGACTGAGGAGGACATTGCCGCGATCAAGGTCTCGGAGATAACGCCCGGCTTTGAGCACCTCGATGCCGAGCTTGAGCCGGAGCCGGCCTCCCTGGTCGAGCAGGGCGTGCGCTTCGGCCGAGAACTCGGACAGCGCGGCGGGAAGACTGAGGGTCGGCCGGCCGACAAGGCCTTTCGCGACAGCCTGTTCGACGATTCCTGACCGCGATCGCGCCCACAGGCAAATAGCCGGCGCCGAAATCGACCGGGAGGGTAGGGGACAGTCTCTTCCGGAAGAAGGGAGGGCGCTGGCACGGGATGCCTTCTCTCGTCGGCAGGCCCGGCGGGGGATGATTTTCCCGGCTGCGGGCGCTCAGAATCGCTTGTCGCACGGCTTTTTCCACTGGATTGCATTTGATTGATTTTTAACACTTTCGGCTCACCCTGATTCGGCGGATTCAGCCGAGTTCGCTGGAATCTTACCCTAATTCGCTGGATTCGGGCGAGTGCAAGGACGGCGACGTGCGGCGCAATCGAGACAAGCTCGATATCGACGACGCCAGGTGGCAGGACGCGGTTGCGCGCGAGGCGATCATCAGGCCGCTTGCGGGCGTGACGCGATTGTCACCGGTTGATGTCGCGACAGCCTGTCGCATTCTGGGGCTGCGTCGAAGCCGGCTCTACGCGCTGGTTGAGCGGTACCGGACCGCGCCGGTGACGAGTTCACTGGCATCGGCGACGCCCGGCCCCAAAAAGAGATCTCGACGCCTTTCCGATGAACTGGAAGCTGTCATCGAGGAAGCGATCCGTGACAAATATCTGACCCGCCAGAAGGTATCCGTCAGCGTGCTGCATGACCATGTCCGGCACCTGTGCCGGGCGCGCGGGCTGGCGATCCCGTCCTGGAAAGCCGTTCGTGCGCGGGTCGACCAGATCGATCGCCAGCGACTTGTCAGCGGGCGCGAAGGCGGCAAGACAGCACGCGACCGCCTCAAACCTGTCGTGCAGGAATACCGGGCCGATCACGCGCTCCATATCGTCCAGATCGATCACACCCTCGTCGATATCTTCGTGGTCGATGCCGTGCATCGCCGGCCGATCCAGCGCCCGTGGCTGACGCTTGCGATCGACGTGGCGAGCCGGATGGTGGCCGGGTTCTATCTCAGCCTGGAAGCGCCATCATCCGCGTCGGTCGCCCTGGCGATGCATCATGCCGTGACGCCGAAGCCCGCTTGGCTCGCAGCACGCGGCATCGGGACC
Source organism: Tardiphaga sp. (assembly GCF_041424195.1). Lineage (NCBI taxonomy): Bacteria > Pseudomonadati > Pseudomonadota > Alphaproteobacteria > Hyphomicrobiales > Nitrobacteraceae > Tardiphaga > Tardiphaga sp. The sequence continues at coordinate 73,203 of NZ_JBGMOE010000111.1, forward strand.
GATTGGCCCGTGTCGGGCCTGCCGGACGTCGTCCATGTCGACAACGCGCGAGAATTCCGCGGCCGGGCCTTGGCGCGCGGGGCGGCCGAGCACGGCATCTCGCTGATCCATCGGCCGGTGGCGACGCCGCACTATGGCGGTCATATCGAGCGGATGATCGGCACCATGATGGGCGCGGTCCATATGCTGCCGGGTACGACCTTCAGCTCTATCGCAGAGCGCGGCGACTACGATCCCGAACATCACGCCGTGATGACGCTCGACGAACTCGAACGTTGGCTCACTCTTCAGATCGTCGGCCGATATCACATTGAGGTCCATCGCGGGTTGCACCTGCCTCCGGGTGCTGAATGGCAGGATGCGGTTGACCGCCGGCGGGAGCCGCTCCGGTGGCCGCATGACGAACAGCAGTTCCTGTACGACTTCCTGCCGTTCGAGGAGCGCAGCATCCGCCGTGACGGGCTGCACCTGTTCGGATTGCGCTACTGGGATGACGTGCTGAGCCCGTGGGCGGGACGTCTCGATCGCCGGCTGCGAATCAAATTCGATCCGCGCGACTTGTCCTGCGTCTTCGTCGAGGGGCCGGATGGGGTGCATTGGCCGGTCCGGTATGCCGATCTGCGGCGCCCGCGGATCACGCTCGGCGAACACCGGTTTGCCTTGGCCGCGCTCAAGCAGCGGGGCGTGCGGCTCACCGACGAACAGTTGATCTTCGACACGATCGAGGCGCAGCGTAATCTTCTTGAGGCTGCCGCATCGGCCACCAAATCGGCGCGTCGCCAGGTCGAACGGCGCCATCGATCGCTTGTTGCCGCGGAGCGCGACATCGGATCGACCGCGATCGCCTGCCGCCCTGAAGATGAGCCGGCGCATCTGACCCTGCTGGCGGTCGAGGAGTGGTCATGACCGACTATGCCCACTTGCTGCCGGCCTATCGCGGTTATGCGGCTCTCGCTGACGCGGAGCGGATCGCCTGGATCAGGGCGGATCGGTGGTTGGATCTCGATCAAGCCCGGATGGCGCTCGCGCGGCTCGATGATCTCCTGGCCTATCCGCCACGCGATCGCATGCCCTGCCTGCTGCTTTACGGCGACACCGGCATGGGCAAGACCAAGATCATCCGCAAATTCCTGCGCGATCATCCAGCGCGGTTCGACACGGGCACCGGGGTCACGAGCATGCCAGTGGTCGCCATGCAGATGCCGGCTGAACCGGTCGAACGTGACGTTTACAGCGAATTGCTGGCCGCGCTGGGCGCGCCGGGGCCGATTGACGGCGCAGCGCATCGGCAAAAGGAGATCTGTCGCGGGCTGTTGCGCATCATGGGCGCCCGTATGCTGATCATCGACGAGATTCACGCCATGCTCGCCGGTAGCTTCCGGCAGCAGCGGATCTTTCTGAACGTGATCCGGTTTCTGGCCAATGATCTACGGGTGCCGCTGGTCTGCGCCGGGACGGATCTCGCCCGCCAGGCGCTTCTCACCGACCCCCAATTGGCCGAGCGCTTCGAAGCCTTGCAGCTTCGGCGCTGGGGCAATGATCAGCATCTGACGCAGCTGCTGGCGAGCCTGGCGACGATCCTGCCGCTGCGGCGCCCGTCGGCCCTGGAAACCACGGCCATTCGCAAGCGCGTGCTCGAATTGACCGGCGGGGTCACGGTCCGAATCTTCCGCCTGATGGAGACGGTTGCGGTCGAGGCGATCCGCTCCGGGACGGAATGCATCAATCCGGACAGCTTTGACACCGATGAGCTGGTGCTCCCGCTGGTCGCGATGACGCGCGCGGTTGAGACTCGGCTGCAGCGGCGAGGCGTGGCATGATCCAAGATCAGCGCGTGCTGCCGATTGCGCCCAGACCGATCGGGGGCGAATTGCTCTCGTCGTGGCAGGGCCGTGTCGCTTGCCGATACGGGCTCTGCAGCGACGGACTGGCCGCCCTGCTCGGCGCAAAACCCGATAGCGGCCGCGTGACACGGTTCGCGGAACGCGACTTCGCGCCGGACGCAGGGCAGATCAGGGCGTGGGCAAGGGCGTGCCGGTTGGACGACGGAGTTCTCCGCGCACTTGTGCTGTCCGCAAGATCGAGACCTCAGGGCTGCTACGTGTGGGGCGAGGGGACCCAGGCAGGGGCGTTTCGGATGCCGGTTTGCATGGCTTGTCTCGATGAAGACGCGGACGCCGGCGGCGATCATTATATCCGCCGGGCCTGGGCGCTCGTCGAGACCTTGACATGCAGCCGACACGACCGCGTCCTGGCCGAGATGTGCCCGCACTGCCTGAGCAGCAGGGGGTGGCGATTTGGGACCTGCGATCAGGAGGCGCGCGTGGTCTGTGTCCGTTGCGCTCGCGTGGTTCGCAGCCTGCGCGCGTCGGCCGACGTTGCCAATTGCCGCTTCCGGGAGGCCCTGAGCGCTCTGTCGGCCGGCCTCGGAGAGGCGATCGACAACACATCATCGGTCGCCGACGAGCTGATGCGCGTGGCGCGCCTGCTTTGGACCGCGCCCCACGTCCGCGGCGGCCGCCTGACGCCTTTCATTGCCAGCGTCCTCACGGATCGGCCGCTGCCATCGGTGGAAGCCCTGGTCGATCGCAACGAGCCGCTGGCGACAATCCCGCTGGGGTGGCGCATGGCGACGCTGATCGCGGTCGCTCAACTGCTCGATCTCGCCGACGCCCGGCGCGATTTCGGGCCGCCGGCGGTCAGCATGGAGCGGTTGCTCGCATGGACCGGCGTTTCGCCACGCGAGGCGGCAACGCGTCGAGCACCGATCCGGGTTGCCGTGGCACCAACAAGAAGGAGGAAGTTGCGCGACGCGGCCGAATACCGCGCCATGGCCGAGGCGATCCTGGCAAGCGACGATTGGAGCCAGGTCCGGGGTCAATCTACAGCGGCTCGGCAGCGGTTGCTCGGCCGGCTAATGACCCAGGCGCTGGATCATGCACCGCCAGTCCAAGACGCCGCGCCTGGTCCAGCAAGGCCTTCACGGACGAGGCCGCCCACTGTCGGCCACCGCGCGGGGTTCGTTCGCGCATCCGCTCCAGTTGAGCCGCGATCTCGCGCAGGCTGAGGTTCGGATCGGCGATCGCGATTCCGGCGACCAGCGTCATCAGCCGGTCCTGCGGGGGTCGCCGCGGCGATCGCTTGATCAATTCCGGCGCGGCGATCTTTTCGCGCACCAGCCGATGCACGGCGCGGCGGAGCTTCTCGATGGTCCAGCTCTGCCCCTGATGGTTCAGCACCCGCACCACGTCGTCCCAGCTGTGCTGGGGTCGCATCCGCTGCACCGTCGGCAGCCAGGTCGACGCCGAAGCAATCAGGTCGCCGATATAGACCTGTTGCCGCGCCGCCGAAGCCGCGCGGATCGCCTCCGGCCGGTGCTCCCGCAGGCCTGGATTGCCCGGCAGCTTGCCCCGCGCCATCGCGGCCTTCATTCCGGCTTTGGTCCGCTCCGCGATCAAGGCGCGCTCGAGCTGGGCGACGGCGCCCAGCACCTGCAGCGAGAACATGCCCTGCGGCGTCGAGGTGTCGATCGGGTCGCGCAGCGACCGGAAATGCGCTCCGCGCGTCTCAAGGTCCTCGATCACCGAGAGCAGGTGGCTGACCGAGCGTGCCAGGCGGTCGAGGCGGACCACGACCAGGACGTCGCCGGCGCCGATCTCGCGCATCAGGCGGGCCAGCACCGGCCGGGCCCGGGAGGCGCCGGAGCCGTGCTCTCGGTGAATGGTCCGGCACCCGGCGGCGCGCAGTTCGTCGACTTGGGCGTCGGTCGCCTGATCCTCGGTCGAAACCCGGGCGTAGCCGACCAAACCGCGGATCGGCCGGGGAGGGGAGGCATTTGGTGCGGCCATAGGGGTGTTTTCCGGGGTTCTTTTGGCCGGTTTGTACAGTATCAGCAGGTATTAGGAAACGGTCCTTTGCAGGCGTGTTTTATCGACCGCTTGAGAGAGTCATAGGAGGCCGATCGGGCGCTTCGGAGGACCCCAGCACCGGCGAGGCCAGAATGGCCGCCTGTGGGCTTCTGAGGGGAAATGGGCCTATTTCAGCGGCTGGCGCGCAAAGAAGTCGTCGAACCGACGTGCGGGGGCCTTTAGGCGGGCCCGCGGCGCGACCCAGAGGCCCGGCAAGACGCGGGAGTCCAGCAATCTGAGGCGAGGCGTCCGCTCAATTGAGACAAGGAATCCGGCGATTTGGGCTGAGAAACGTCGAAAAACCGCGTGGTTTCGAGCCAATCCAACCATCTCGGCCGAGCGACAAGAATCGCCGATTTGCGGGCTGAGGTCCCACACTATCGATAAGAGGTAGTTATCGATAGTGAGAGGTAGCCGAAAGTGGGCGTCGCTGTGACAGAAGCCAACGTCATGTTAGCCTCCGTTAGACTGATTCCAGTTAAGGTTATCAAGACCTTGCAAAACGGCTACGCCATCCCCGATCCGCTGCCCTGGGCCCAGCTCGCCGGCCCGCTCGCCGCTGCCGAAGATGCGCTCGCCCGCCTCGACGAACGGCTCGCCAAAAGCCCGATCCGCGAGGGCTGGGTCGCGCGCACCCATTATACCGATGCCTGCGCCAGTCTGTGGCTCGAAGGTGAGCTGGTCCACCTCGAAGATCTGGTTCTCCACGACGCCGGCATGGATATCCGCGCCCCGACCCACGAACTGACCCGGGCTCGGGCCGTGCTGCGCATCCGGCGTCGTATCGCCGCGGCCAAGCCGGACTGGGCGCTGTCGGTCACCGGTCTTGCAAGCTTGCGCGGACGGGGAGGGCAGGGCGACCGGGAAGCGGGAAGCGACGACCGGAAGGAAGGGACGCACGATGGCGGCGGCGCGAACGATGCCGAGGCCACGCTGGACGGCGAGAATCTTGATCAGCCGCTCGTCATGATCGAAACCGACCCGCGGCTCGCTGCCGCCTTCGCCGCGGTCGACGCCGCGATCGCGAAATCCGACCGAACGCTCGCCGGCGAGACCACTCGCCGGCCCGAGCGTGATCCGCTGGTCTACGATCTCGATTGGGATGAGGACGCCAGGATCGAGGACTGGCAGCGTATCGTCGATCGGACTCGCACGTTGCCGCCGGCGCTGGCGGCGGCGATCACAGCCGATGCCTGGGACCGGATCGAACCGCTGCAGCACACGCCGTGGCTCGGCCGCCTGCTCGCCAGCGCGGTGCTGCGTGCACGCGGCAAAAGCCGCTGGCATCTGTCCTGCCTCCATGCCGGCCTGAAAACCATCCCGCGCGAACGCCGTCGATCGTCCGATCCGGCGTCGCGGCTCCTGATTCAATTCGAGGCGATGACCGCGGCCGCCGACGCCGGCCTCAAGGATCATGATCGCTGGCTTAACCAGCGCACCCTGCTCGCCCGCAAGCTCGCCGGTCGCCGCTCCACCTCCCGGCTGCCGGCGCTGCTCGACTACATGCTGGCCCGGCCCATTGCCTCCGCCGGCATGATCGCGGCGGAGCTGAAGATCACGCCGCGCGCCGCCCAGGACCTGGTGGCCGAACTCGGCTTGCGCGAGGCGACCGGAAGGGGACGATACCGGGCGTGGGGGATTCTCTGAAAAACCGCGCCCCGGCTGGCCAGCCTTGTCCGAAATTTGTAGACGTTTTTCGGACATCCCACTTGCAGTCTGTCCGAAAAACGTCTACAAGTTTCGGACATGAATATTGCCCCGCTCGATCTGAAGACAGCCATGCTCGACCGCATCCGTGCGGACGCGCCGCGTAAGGTCTGGACGCCCAGTGATTTCGTGGATCTCGCCTCGCGGGACGCCATCGATAAGGCCTTGCAGCGGCTGACGAAGGCCGAAACCCTCAGGCGCATCGATCGCGGGCTCTACGATCAGCCTGGCTTTAACAAGCTTACCCAAAAACCCAACCCGCCCGATCCGCGCTCGGTCATCGACGCCGTTGGACGACGCGACCAAACGCGGATGCTTGTCGACGGCATGACCGCGGCGAACGATCTCGGCCTGACTGACGCCGTCCCGGCCAAAATCGTGGTGCATACCGACGCCCGTCGCCGCGCGATCAAGCTCGGTAACGTAACGATCACTTTTCGTCCGACCGCGGCCAGCAAACTGTTCTGGGCCGGGCGACCGGCAATGCGCCTCGTCCAAGCGCTTCACTGGCTGCGCGATCTCTTGGTTCGTGAAGGCGAGAGCGATCAGGTCAAACGCAAGCTCGCCAAACTTTTCGAGGATCCCACGGCGGGGCCGCCGCTCAGAGCCGATCTCACTGCCGGTATGTCGGCTCTTCCGACATGGATACGGGTGTTTCTTAAGCCGCTCATCGAAGCGGATGCTGCCGTTGGTCGTCGGCACATCGACGATGATCGTGATGATGCTGATCATGTTGGCGCAGATCATGATCGACAAAGAAGGAGTGATAGCGATCAGAGTCACGCTGTCGTCGTACCTCGGAAGCCGAAACTGCTCTCCACCCAGAAGAAACCAATCGCCAATCGCGGCGCAACCCGGAGGACGAAGGCATGAACCCGGCTTTCGATGAGGTTCTCGCGGCCGGGTCGGACACGATGTTGAGCGCCTTCGATACGACCGCGCTGCGCCTCGGCACGGCATCTCAGAATATCGAGAAGGACTTCTGGGTCTGCTGGACGCTGGATGCCTTGTTCA